>JAYTMM010000252.1:0-3373 GCA_043728555.1 Pseudobdellovibrionaceae bacterium | reverse complement strand
ATTGCCAAATGAATACCTTTTAGTTTTTGAATATCAACTATATTGGCTGAATCGCCGCAAACCATAAAGCCATCACCGTAAAGTTTCGGCATTGAATACCAACCGCCAGCTGGCAAAGTTTTTCCGCCATAAGCTAAAACTTTTCCACCTTTAATCATGTTGGCGATAAAAGGATGAGTTTTTAATTTTTGCAATTCACGGTGTGGATCCAATAAGGGATCTTTCGAATCTAAATAAGCAACGATTCCTAAAACAATTTTATCACCGGGAATTGTGTAAATAAAAGTTCCACCAATAGATTTATTCAATGGAAATCCCAAAGTGTGAATCACTTTTCCAGCTTGTACCGTCCCCGCAGGCATTTGAATAATTTCTTTCACGCCCTCTTCGAAAACTTCTTTGTTTTTTCCTGCACGCAAATCTAATTTTTTTGAAACTTGTTTAAACAAACTTCCACGCGTGCCTTCAGCAAAAATCGTGGTTTTTGCTTTCAGAATTAATCCAGGCTCAAAATTTGATTTTGGATTTCCGTCTTTATCCCGACCCTTGTCACCCGTTCTGACGCCAATAATTTTATCCCCGTCGTACAACGCTTCAACAGCTGCAAATCCCGGAAATATATTAATTCCCTTGGATTCACATTGTTGACCTAACCAGCGATTGAATTTTGATAACGAAATAATATAATTTCCAACATTATGAAATGGCGGCGGAGTGATGGGCAATTTAAATGCAGATGATTTTCCTAAATAATAAACAGCATCAGTTTTCACTTCTGAATCTAACGGACAACCTAATTCTAAATAATTCGGAATTAATTCTTGAAGAGCTTTCGGATTTAAAACAGCGCCTGAAAAACTGTGTGCGCCGATCTCAGAACCCTTTTCTAATACAACAATCATTTGCTCTGCAATTTTTTCAGCTTGCAATGTTCCTGCATCAACGGCCGCGTTGTGTTTTTCAATATCAGATGCAATTTTATATGCACAAGATAATCCCGCAGCACCTCCGCCCACGATCAAAACATCAACGTCCATAGTTTCTCTGGTTACGCCCTCAGGCAAAATATCTGTCATGATTAAAATCCTTCGTCAGCTTCTTCAGTTTTTGTTTTTTTATTTTTCAAAGATGGTAAAGTCGCTAAAACTTTTAACTCAGATTCATCCGCACCACCTAAGTATTTTTTTTCACGCGCTTTTTCTGAAAATGTCAGGTCGTCGTCAGCCATCGCTTTTTGTGAAAACGACATCATCGTCATTACGATAATTAAACCCAAACATAATAACAGAAAAAAACGAAGAATATTTTTTCGATGCGAAATTTTTAAAGATTTTTTTGACATAGCTTTAGGACCTCTTTGCTTTAAACAATAGGCTTGTCAGAAAAAAAAATGAAGCACTAAAAAAGTCTGCGATGATTTCGCATCGGAATTTGACTGCGAACCTGACGACACTTGTCAGAATCGATGTCGAGCGACAACAGCCCAACACCGTCTGGTTTTACGGCCATCACTTCGCCCCAAGGATTAACCGCAATAGAATGACCAAATGTCTCTCTAAACTGCCCAGAGGTTGTGCTGTGGTGTTTTCCAACCTGTGCCGGAGCCAAAACAAACGCTTGGTTTTCGATCGCACGCGCACGCAACAGGACCTCCCAATGGGCAAGACCTGTTTTCACTAAAAATGCAGCTGGAACCAAAATCACATGAACTTCAGATTTTGCGTATTGGCTATAAAGCTCAGAAAACCTTAGATCATAACAAATCGAAGATCCAAAGCGTATCCCATCAATTTCAAACACAGCTGCTTTTTCGCCGTGACTAAATACATCTGATTCTCGAATGGGCCTTTGACCATCCAGCGCAATATCAAATAAATGAATTTTTTTATAAATGATTTCAGTTTTCTTATTCGGCGAAATCAACACTGACGCGTTCCAAATTTTATTCTGATCACGCATAGCCGTCGTTAAATGAAAATAAATATTTAATTCGGTACTTAGTTTTTCAAGTTTCTGAAAAACTTCGCTATTGCATTCTAAAGCCTGTATTTTTTCATTTTCATCGATCCGAAAAAACAAACTATTTTCTGGAAAAATGACTAATCTTGGCCTATCCACAGGTTGTATTTTTTTAAAATTTAAAATTGTTTTTTCAATCGCTGAAAAATTATTTTCAATATTATTTACTGAATTTAATTGCGCCAAAGCTATTTTCATATCGTTATTTAAAAAAATTATTCAATTTCAACCATAGAAGCTAGATTTTTTTCGGCACATTTAAAACCACCTTCTTCGATATTTTTTTTGACTGTATCCAAAACCGCAGCACAAGACGAAAAATACGACGCCGCACTGACGACTTGAACATATCCCTCTTTTGAATAATATGTTTTACAACGTCCATTATCTAACTTAAACGCCCTTAACCAGCGCATTTCTTTTTGTCTTGTACAAACAACAAACATATTATCGCTTTTGTTTTCGTCTGCTGACAAACGCTCATCAGTTTGTATATTGCGCTCAGCAAAACTCAGTTGGGTTACGAAAAGAAAGCTTATAACTGCCAGATATTTTAATTTCATACTTACTATGATCGGCTGCGCTCAGCCACAGGTCATATCTATTTTGAATCTACGACAGAAACACAGACTAAAACTACTCGTTCGTCCTACGGACTCGATATCGGGAAAAATAAAAAAGTCTGGGAATATTATTCCCAGACTTTAAATTTAAAACTTAATTTTGAATTTAAAAATTATTTTGACTTAGCTGCTGTTTTTTTAACAGTCGCTTTTTTTTCTTTTACAGCTTTAGCTACAACTTTTTCAACAAGCTTTACATTTGAATAATCAATGAAGCCTTCTTTTTTTAAAAGACCATCTTTTTTATCATAATGAGTCATGACTTTAACGCCTTCAATTTTAATTTTCATTGCTGTTGGATTTACAGCTAAAACTGAACCTTTTTTACCTTTGTCTTGACCAGCGATAACTTGTACTTTGTCGCCTTTTTTAATTCTTAATTTATGCATAAGATCCTACGCTTTCTTTGCTGCAGCAGATTTTTTTGCTGACTTGTTCATACGACGACGAATGCGACCTTTGATGTCTAATGCTCGTTGCGACATAGTTTTTTCTGGCTGACTTAAAATAAATTGATCGAATCCACCAGTATGCTCAAGATCACGCAAAGTACTTGTTGCCATATAAAGGCGCACCATAGAATTTAGCGTTTTGCTAAATATACGTTTTCTTTGAACATTCGGCATAGCCGTTGATTTAGTTTTAATATTTGAGTGACTCACTAAATTTTTTACCACTGGACCTTTGCCAGTTAATTCACAACGACTCATGAAATCTCCTTAAGACTTAAT
>JAYTMM010000251.1:0-2197 GCA_043728555.1 Pseudobdellovibrionaceae bacterium | reverse complement strand
CAAAAAGAAAGTTCAATGGGCTTAAAGTTTGGTGCGACTGCAGCAAACTGGACAGGCGCATTGCTTGTTGGTCTTACAGACACTTGGGAATCAGGAACTGGCGCAACTTTGAATGATTACAAAGGTAAGACTTCAATAGCTGCAACTGGTGGTTATGATGTAATGTCTGATTTGTATGTTTACGGCGGTTTATCAACTGGTGGATACAAAGCAACTGTAGCAACTGCAAGCGTTTTAGATTATGCAGTTATGTCAGTAAATATTGGTGCATTATCGAAAATTAAAAAAGACGCAACTGAATTTTTCTACGGTGCGGGTTTGACGTATTCTTCTGCAAAAGAATCAGCAACTGCTGGTGCTGAGCAAACAATCAAAGAAACTCACATGCCTTTAATTATCGGTTTAGAAGCTGAAGCAAATTCTTGGTTAACATTACGTGGTTCTGTAACTCAGAATTTATTATTAGTTGATTCATCAAAAGATGAAACTGCTCCTGCAACGACAACTACGGATTTAAACCCAGGTTTGAATTCAACAACTTTAGCAGCTGGTGCTGGTTTGAAATTCAACAAAGTTTCTGTTGATGCTTCAATCCTAGCTGCTGGTTCACAAGTGTTGAACTCTGCAAACTTATTAGGTCAAGTTGGATTAACTTACGCGTTCTAATATATACTGATTTAAATTATCTTTGTTTTAAAATACTAAAAAATAAAGATGTACGAAAAGCCGATGGAAACATCGGCTTTTTTGTTTTTTAAATAGCTGTCATCGATTTATTTGCAGCTTGATGTGTCTTTGAATGGCCCAAAATTTTCAGTACCAAAAATAGCTGTTACTGATTTTTCAGCCAAAGTGCCTTTGCGAATAATTTTAGACGATTTTTCGGCTAATGCTTTACACGCGCCAGCGTCGGCAGCCGTTTTTTTATCTTCAGTTGGATTTTTTCCATTGTACGGTTTCAATGTTTCTGTTTCTTTGCCTGGGCAAGGTTTGCGATCTGTTTTAACGATGCAATCTGTTGCAAATGTTGTACTGGCTAAAAAAATTGAAGCCAAAATTATTTTTTTCATGCAGTTCTCCTGATGTTGTTGTGTTGGTTGGTTTGTGAATTTGATCCATTAATAAATGAATGTATATCGTAAATATTTTCAGTTAAATCTTGGGACTGCTGTTTCAGTGATTCAATTGATGACGTAATTTTATCACTGACAAAAACATTGTCCTGATTCGTTTTTTCAAATTGCTGAAGGCCTTTGTCAATTTGTTGAAGTCCATTTGTTTGTTCTTGAATTGCTAAGTTGCAATCTGAAATTGTTCGAGCAAAAGAATCCATGGTTGCGCACATCGAGTTAAATGAATTTGTAGTTTGGTGCGCCAGTTCAGCCGATTCAGAAACAAAATGTTCAGAGTTAAAAACAATTTTAGAAATTTCCAAGGCCAATTGGCTTGATTTATGCGCCAGAGAACGAACAGCATCTGCAACGACGGCAAAGCCTTTGCCCAGCTCGCCAGCGCGAGCGGCCTCGACGGACGCATTCAGGGCTAAAATATTCGTTTGGAACGAGATGTCTTCGATCATTCCGACGATGCCTTTAATTTCTTTGGATGAATCTTGGACTTTTGTTATTTTTGTAATTAATTCGAAATTTTTTTCTTTAGAAATTTCAAGATCAGATAGGACAGTTTTTACATTTTGAGTTGTTTGATTTAAATTTGACGAATTAATCAGTGCGATGGAACTCATTTCAGTCAACGAAGCTGACACTTCATTCGCAGCGGCAGCAGAGGTGCTGGTCATTTCGCGCAGTCGTTCGGAAGAATTATTTAAATCAACCAATACTTCTGATAATTGAGAATCAGAATTTTGTAAACTTTCCGTGGTGTTTTGTAAATTTTCAGAAATTTTTCGAATTAAAAGGTAGGCGCCAAAAACAAACATCGACATATTTAAAATGATTATTGAATAGAAATATTTTTTTGATTTTTCAGTGCTTTCGATGATTGACCTGGCCTCTGAAATATTAGATTCAAATGAAGTGTTTGATAAAGTTTTTAAATTTTCAGAAATCGATACGTGTATTTGTAAAATTTTTGACAGATTTATTTGTGTCTGGTTAAGGTCATTCGCTTTTAACGCTGTAACATAAGATTCATTCAACTGTGTCATCTGATCCCAGTGTTTATTAAATTCGAGCAA
>JAYTMM010000250.1:0-3789 GCA_043728555.1 Pseudobdellovibrionaceae bacterium | reverse complement strand
ACTTAATAATAATTCTTCCAATTACGAGCATTATGGTATATTCAGATATTCTTTAATTGGCAAGAGGTTTAAATGGAAAAAGATACTAAAGACGGAAACAAAGACAACAATCGTAAATCAGTTCGTAGCAAATATCGCACAGAATATTCTGGCGATCATGTTTTCGACTATAAAGATCCTTCATCTTTAACACGATTTATCAGCGACGGTGGCAAGATCACTCCAGCTCGTATTTCGAAGTTAAGCTTGAACCAACAGAAAAAAGTTTCTGGCGCGGTCAAGAAAGCACGTACACTAGGTTTATTACCTAACGGTACTGACGCTTATGATACGTTTGGAAAAGCTGAGTTAATCAGCCCAGCTCCTTTCGAATACTAAACTTAATATAGCACTGGTTGTTGTTATATTTCCCTAAAGCGGAAGGTTAAAACCCTCCGCTTTTTTTCGTTGTTGAAAATGAATTTCAGATCTGTTCACAAAAATGCGAATCATACTCAAAATATTCTTAAATTAAATATTTAAATTCTTTAAACTAAGACATAAAAAAACCAAAACTTATATATTCGCTTTGACGACTATAATTTTGGCCACTCTGTTTGCAATACATGTTTTCAACTGAAACAAACATGAACACCAAACATAGGGGAAATATGAAAGCCGTAAACGAAACTAAAACAACATGCTATTCGCAATTAAAATCAAGTCTCTCACAATTTGGACTATGTCCTAATGACTGGACAATTGAGCCAAAAAATAACGACTACATTTTAATAAAAAATAAAACTGAAGAAAATTTTTATTTTATCGGAAAAACACAATTTACAAAAAAAAATGAACAACTTGCTTGGCAATTTATTACATTGGCCAGTTTATAAAAATATCGTTCGAATCAAAATTACAAATACAAATCACAACGCAATGAAAACAAACTTCGTTTAAAAATTTCGTCTTCAGCCAACGTTCCTTTTGGATTCGCAGCTGACTTCAAAACTGTCGGACGAGGAATCTCTGCTCTTTGTGAAAGCGCAGTCGACTCAGGCCAAACATCTGGAAACTCCACGTATGTTCTTGCCCGCGCTTTTTTGTATTCCTCATCTGTATATATTCGAACAAGTTGAGTTTTTAGTCTGCAGAATGTAAAAATCTGAGACTCAGACAGCCAACCCAAACGCTCGCTGACACTTGCGGGAGGTTTTTCACCCCAAGCATTTAATGCCATAATTTGTATCGCGTTCGAAAGAATTTTATTCAAATTTTCATAATTTTCTATCAATTTTGGTACACACTTATCGTCGACCATTTTTAAACCGTCAGTTATTTTTTTCAAAGCTAGGTAATAGTTTTCACACGAACCCTGACTGTTACCTTCTCGGCATAAATTTTTAAAATTTTCAATTTGAGCAAACTGAGTTAATTTTTTTTGAGTTTTATAGCCGGATAAAATACCCCGAACGACTCGGCCGAAATTAGTCATCTGAACATCACATCCGTCCTGCAACGGATTTTGTGAAATTATCAAACCCAGAGCTAGCACTAAAATGCCGACCACCAAAATTGGCCTAGGAATTTTTTGGATAATATCGTCTAAGCTTGCCATATCATACATGATACAAAGCTCGAGAACTTTGAACAGTAAAATTAATTTTGATTTGATATTTATAGGTATATTTAGAAATTGGTCGGGGCGATAGGATTCGAACCTACGACCCTCTGGTCCCAAACCAGATGCGCTACCAGACTGCGCTACGCCCCGACTGCATGGAAGAATAGATGCACACAGACAAGTTCGTCAAGGCGCAATTGAAATTTAAGTTATCTTTTGCGGATATCTAAAATTTAGGCAATTTTTTTAATACGATCTAGCTTTTCTCGCATAACGACATTTTCTTTTTTCAAAAGGTGCAACTGTTGATTAATTTCTACATATTTTTTCTTAAGCTGTTCGAAATCAACAGACCCCAGTGAAGCCGTGGCGACTACTGATTGAACTAAAGCAGACTCACTCGCCTGAACTAATCCTGATGCCGAGATGTTCGCAGAAGCGCCCCCATCATTCAATTGTGACTCTATATTTTCCGGTATTGATAAACCTATATCTACTTTGTCAAATTTCAAAACTCCACTAATAAATAATCCACGTGTTTCCGAGACAACCTTCATCACACAAGACGAAATCTGATTCTGATCAGAACTTATTTCTTTATACTGAGTTTCTATTTTTCTACGCTCCTGCGAAGACAATTTTTCACAGAACGAATTGTACTTATCTGGTGATAATGATTTCAGAGCAGTCACAAAGGCCAAAGAGTTCACATTGGCAATTATCTCTAACAAGGTCTCTTGGTTCCACGAAATAATTTTATCAAACGTCAACATTTTTTTCTGAAGCGTAGCCGCCCACGCAGGAGTTTCTTCAGAAATAATATTCATAAATTGTTCTTGTTTCTTTGCTCCACAAGTTTCAATAACCTGTAACAGCTGAACAAAACCGCCTGATTTTTTATATCTATCTACCATGCCCATAATGCTGTATCGGCTTTTTCAATTGAAAACTTGCGGCTTTTTTAAAATTTTTTATTAATATATTTATTTTACATTTAAACCTATAAAAATATAATAACCTACAGAGGTGTCTCATAATAAAACGCCTTCTGAGTGAATTACATTTATAAAAAATCTGATCGAACTAAGTTTAAAATTAAAAACCAAGACTTAATTTCTGCTAATGAGCGTTTTGTACTTGGCACTGGTATGAAACAGAGACCGGAACCCCCTCTGAGCCCGCTTGAAATAAAATTTTATCACCTTGCCATTGATACGGAACCGTTTGACTAACATTATTTGTTCGAACAACGACTGGCGCACTTGTTGGGGTGCACTTTAATGTCATCAATCTAGCTGCCTGAGAAATTCGAGCCGCAATATTATTAAAATACATCGCATAGTCGTTGTTACAAATACTTAAAACCTGACCTCTTGGCGATGGGTTTCCATCTACATCAGTCGATGCAGACGCAGATAATGCCGCATATTCTGAACCTAGGTTTGCTCCAATAGCATAGTTACCGCTCGCATCTCTGATTGGATTATTTGAATTATCCACAAATGACATTTGTTGAGACGTAGCACAAGATGTGTCTTTTGTAATAATTGAATGAAATTCCCAATATTTACCTGGGTAAATCGAAGACATCATCGATGTAAATGTGATTGCTTTATCTTTTTCATCTAATGAGAATTTTACATCTGACCCATACATACCACTTCGAACATCTTCGTTCGAAATTAAAATTACATTTAAATTAGCATCGGCACGAACTGCGTTACTCGCATTGTTTGAGATTGCTAAATTTGCAGTATATAAACCACGTTCATCATTTGATGCACAGTTGTTATAATAGTTTTGGCTATAGTAATTTGTTGTATTAAATGATGCTCCAAATGTATAAAATGCAGACTTAATAAAGTTTTCACAACCGATTGTCTCTGGTCTTGCGATAGCAGCATTAAATAAACCAACACGATTTGAATCATTTTTGGTTAAAATATTTGAACCATTACCGAATGTTAATAATGGTGCTTTTAGAACTGCGGGTAGGTCAGTAGTTGTAATTGAAATTTGGTAATCAATTTCTCTTGCATCCAAATTTTCAATGAAACCTCCAAATTTCGCTGCTAATTTTTTTTGTGTATCTGACATAGATGCAGAGTTGTCATCAACAAAAAGGATATCAACTTTTCCTGCACCTACTTTAAAAGTATCAGTACATTTAAATTTTCCTGGTGAAA
>JAYTMM010000249.1:0-2079 GCA_043728555.1 Pseudobdellovibrionaceae bacterium | reverse complement strand
TATATTTTTATTTGCGGCCATCGCAGTTTTTTCATTAGGTTTAGGCGTCGGATATTATACGGTTCGAAGACTTACGTTAAATTTAAAAAAATACACAGCCGAGCTAGATCAATCATCAAATTTAGTAAAATCAATTTCTGAAAATTTATCAGCATCAAATGTACAGTTGTCATCAAGCGCAACAGAAGCCGCTGCATCGTTGGAAGAAACAGTAGCATCACTTGAGGAATTATCGAGTATGATCAGCTTAAATACTGAAAATTCAAAAAAAGCATTTCAGATTTCTGAACAAGCCCAAGTCGCAGCAGAAACGGGTGATCGAAATATTCGTGATTTATCAGCTGCGATGTTAACGATTAAAAATGATTCTAAAAAAATGGAAGATATCGTAAACGTGATTGATGATATTTCATTTCAAACAAATTTGTTGGCCTTAAATGCGGCAGTCGAAGCTGCGCGTGCTGGCGAACAGGGTAAAGGCTTCGCGGTTGTTGCTGACGCTGTCAGATCGTTAGCGCAACGTAGTTCGTCGTCAGCAAAAGAAATTAATCAAATGATCAAAGACAGCGTTTCGAAAATTGAAAGCGGCAGTATGCTGGCAAACGAATGCAATCAGTCTTTGAAAAATATTTTTGAACACGTTAAAAATGTGACGCAATTATCTGGGCAAATCGCACAAGCCAGTGCCGAACAAACTACGGGTTTGAAACAAATTAACCAAGCTATGATTCAATTGGATTCGGCATCACAAGAAAATGCATCAACAGCTGAAGAAGTTTCAAGGTCAGCCACAGAAGCAAATCATCAATCCGATAATATGAATCATGTTGTTGGTGAATTGACTGAATTTATTTTTGGTCAAGGCACTGCGGCCTCGCCGGTGAAAGAGTATTTGAAACCATCGTCACCAGTTTCAAAACCGAAAACAAATTTTAAATCCAACGTTGTTTCTATGCCAAAATACAAGAACAAAAAAGCCACTTTGGATCTTGGGCCCGAACCACAAAACACCGATATTAAGAAAGTAGAGAATTTTTAAAATACTTTCAAAGGTGTAAAAATGAATTTCAAAAGTTTAAAAGCTAAATTAATTTTTCAAGCAGGCACAGCATGTGCCTTTTTGCTTATTTTGCTATTAACAAGTTTATTCAGTATTCATCAGCTTGAATCAGAAATTAAAATTATGACTGAGCAGCGATTGCCAATCAGTCTGGAAATCGAGCAATTGGTTTCAAGTGTAAACGGTTTGTATCGTTTTTCGTGGTTATCATTTGCACGTAGCGGTGATCCGAAGGGTCGAGCTGATTCAATACAGTTATTAAATCAGTTTTCTGAAAAACTGAAAAAAAACTATCAAACACTTGATAAGTTACCGCTGTTAGAAAAAAATAAAATATTACTGAATGAAGCTGAAACGTACTTTGCCGAAATTTTAAAAATGACAGAACAAAGTACATTGCTGCTAGAAAAAAACACACTCGAATCTGATGTTGAAGCAAAGAAAATCATGTTAGATAACGGCAAAAATTTTGGCGTGCCCGTAACAAAGATTTTAGCTCAAATGAGTGAAAACGCATTAAAAACAAATGTTGATGAGGTCGCTAAATCTGAAGCGCTTACGGCTCAAATAAATCTGGGAATGATTTTGGGCAGTTTATTTTTGGTTTCGCTATTTATTTATTTCAGTTTTCGTTTTGTCAGTAAATTATCGACGACATTGGAAAAAATTTCAGAAAACATTTATACCTCTGGTCTAAATGTCAGTACGGGCAGTAACCAATTAACAGCTACCAGTACAGAATTGTCATCAGCAACCACAGAAACGTCGTCGTCATTGACTGAATCAGTATCTTCAATTGAAGAATTAACCAGCACAGTGAAAATAAATTCTGAAAATACATTGGCGGTTATGAAATTATCACAAGTCAGTTCTGCAGCTGCTGATAGCGGCTACAAAGAAGCTTTGATTTTAAAAGATTCTATTGTTGAATTGGCAAAAAGTGCAAAAAAAGTAGAAGAAATTATTTCGGTTATCGAAGGTATTTCATTTCAAACAAATTTACTGGCTTTAAATGCTGC
>JAYTMM010000248.1:0-3658 GCA_043728555.1 Pseudobdellovibrionaceae bacterium | reverse complement strand
TGAATTCTTTTTTTAAATCCAATTTGGGTCTTGAAATGTCTGCCGAAGGCTCGTCGTCGTCAAAATTTAATATTCGATCCAAATCGAAATCGTCTGTTTTTTTCGTCACTTCGAATTCGACGGAAACTTCTTGGTCCGACAAGGCATTTTTAACAGCTTCTGGATTATTCATCGTCAACCTCACAATGGCTCCAACACCAGCTTGATTATTTTTAATGGTCAAATCAGCACCATACCTGCGCGCCACCGATAAGGATTCCGACAGGCCCAAGCCTTGGTGTTTATTTTTTTCTTTAGTCGTAAAATACGGTTGCCAAATTTTTTCTAAATGATCTTCGCTGATGCCTGTACCAGAATCTTGGATTTCAACAACGGTTTCAGAATCATGGTCCGTCGTACGAACTATGATATTTTTTGTCGATGACAACTGAACAGCTTCGATTGCATTTCTTAAAATTTGTTCAAACATTTTTTGAAAACGAACTTGTTCAAAATCAAATTTATTTTTTGAATTTAATTCTTTTTTTATGCGAATGCCATCACTGGCTGCGCGACTGGCAACTGAACCGATTGCGGATTCGATGGCCGAATTCAGATCAGAATCGACTGATAATCCCGCAGGGCTTGGAACAAACATCTGAACCGGCACGACAGGATCAGCACCCCTCATCGGTGGTAATTTTGGTTTTTCGGCTACTAAGTTTTGAACGACCAAGTCAGGAATTTTAAATTCAGCTGCAGGCAAAGGCGCTTGGACAACGTGTTGGTTTTCTTTCATGACTTTTTGAACAGTTTCTTGATAGACGACTTCGCGTGCTGCAGTTTTTTGCGCCTGCAATGTTTTTTCAATCGGACGAAAAGCGTAAAACAGTATACCGATCAGAACGCACGAAAACCCTAATATTAAACCCAGCAGCACCATTGGAATATTTATGAAACTTGAAACCTGCGCGTGTGATACGTACGAAATAATTTTCAAATTTGACGAACGCAGTTCTTCGGTATCGGCAAAATATTTTTTTGGATTCAATTCGCCTTCTGCAGTAATGCTTCCGACATATTCAGATTCGCTGTGGCCAGCAACAATATTTGCAGTGGTCATGATCAAATGAGTTATTTTTTTTGACCTGTTCAAATCAAAAAATTTCTGAAAATAATTTGCATCTCCAACAACAGTGACCGCGTCAGACCCCGAGGCAGAACTGGCGCCAACAAAAGATAACGCTAAATATTTATCACCCGCTGCCGTTTGAAATAAATCTGCATGAATGGCGCGGCCTGAATATTTTCGCAAAGCCAATGCTTTCTGCAAAAAATCTTTGGTCCAACGTTCTGTTTTTGAACCGCTTTTGGTAAAAATATTTTTAACTTCGAATTGGCCCGCTTTTGAAATGTGTGTTTGTGCCATGACCGTCATTGGATCCATTTGCACCCAATTTAATTTTGATTCATCCATACGAACAGAATATGTTGATAATATATTTTTCAATTGACCCAATTGGGTTGATATCGAAGTTTTTAAACTGCGATTCTGCTGCGACATTTGATTTGAAACAGTTTGCAGTTTTTCTATTTTGTAATAGTCATTTAATTTAAAAATAACTAACAAAACAAAAATACATAGTATCGCTGTTGTTACATAGACATATTTTGTCTTCATCGTGTTGTGGCATCCTTGCTCTGTCTTCTATTTTAGAAGTGTTTTTGAACAGGAATCAACTTGTGAATTCATTTTTTTTGGACATTTCTATTTTTTCAAACTAAGTTGATACTATGAACTCAAAAAAATTTGATGCAGATATTTTAATTATTGGTTCTGGAGTTGCGGCATTAAGCATGGCTTTAAAAATTGCCACTGAAAAAAATGATATAAATCCAAAATCAGTCTATTTATTAACCAAAGAATCTGTTCCAGACACAAACAGCGCCATGGCCCAAGGTGGAATCGCCGCCGTTTCCGAAGTCAGCGATAGTTTCGAAAGTCACATCACCGATACTCTGGTTGCCGGAGCAGGCCTTTGCAAAATAGGGGCGGTGCGTAATATTGTCGAACAAGCCCCTGAACGCATTCAAGATCTGATCGATTGGGGTGTTGAATTTGATTCTGATTTGACTCGCGAAGGTGGCCATTCCCATCGACGCATTTTACATTTCGAAGATCAAACTGGCGCCGAAATTCATAAAAAACTATGGACCGCCGTTCAAAAAAATTCAAACATTAAAATTTTCGAAAATCATTTCGCCATTGATCTGATTGTGAATAAACAAGTCGATCCGAATATTATTGGACCCACCAAAGTTATTGGCGTCTATGCTCTGGATAAAAAAAATGAAGCCGTCGAAATTTTTACAGCCCGAACAACAATCTTAGCCACCGGCGGAGCCGGCAAAGTTTATTTGTACACATCCAACTGGAGCGGTGCAACCGGCGACGGTATTGCTATGGCCTACAGATCAGGGTGCCGCATTTCAAATTTAGAATTCATGCAATTTCACCCAACATGTTTGTACCACAAAGATTCAAGAAATTTTTTAATCACCGAAGCCATTCGTGGCGAAGGCGGAGAACTGTTAAATTCAAACGGCGAAGCCTTTATGAAAAAGCATCATCATTTGGGTTCGTTAGCTCCTCGTGATATCGTAGCCCGTGGTATCGACGCCGAGATGAAAAAAACCGGAGCGGCCTGTGTATTTTTAGACATTTCGCACAAACCCATTGAATTTTTAAAATCACACTTTCCAACAATTTTTTCAAAATGTTTAGACTTCGGAATTGATATGTCAAAACAACCGATTCCGGTTGTACCTGCCGCACATTATTTATGTGGTGGCATCGTCACTGATAACAACGGAAAAACTGATATCCAAAATTTATTTGCGATCGGCGAAGTTGCAAACACAGGGCTTCACGGCGCGAACCGATTGGCTTCAAATTCATTACTTGAATGTTTAGCGATGTCACACAATGCCAGTGTTGAAATTCAAAATACATGGACAGAAATTGAAAAAAATAAATTGAGTGCATCACCTGCTCCATGGCTTAAACCCGAAAATACAAATTCAGATGAAATGATCGTGATCAGTCATATGTGGGAAGAAATCAGACGATTAATGTGGAACTATGTCGGCATCGTCAGATCTACAAAGCGGCTTGAACGTGCCCAACATCGTTTGCAAAATATTATGCACGAAGTAAAAGAATATTATTCAAACATGAAAATTCATTCTGACATTATTGAACTGCGAAATATTGCGATCGTCGCAGATTTAACAGTTCAATGCGCATTAAAGCGCAAAGAGTCCCGAGGAATCCATTTTTCATTGGACTTTCCTCCAGCTCATGACAGTTCGGATACCGAGATTTTATCCGATTCCGTGAATGCACGTGACAGTATTTTGTTGCGAGGATTAACATAGAGTAAACAACGTTTACAGGATGCAAAACTCGACTATGACAAACTACACTCGCTCTGAAACTTTTTTTAAAGGCTACAATCATTCAAAATTATTTTTACAAACATGGTCATGTGCGGATGCTATTGGTACAATTTTTTTTACGCACGGTCACGGTGAACATTCAGACAGTTATCACCGTCTGATTTCTGGCTTAGACAACATCAAAGATTCAAAAAAATGGAATTTTGTCGGTTGGGATATG
>JAYTMM010000247.1:0-2087 GCA_043728555.1 Pseudobdellovibrionaceae bacterium | reverse complement strand
GAGGTTCATTTTGGCTATCGTGAAAATGTAACTCCATTCATGAAATCTAAATGTACTGAAGTTGTTGCCGCAATGAAAAATGATGAAACTGGTTATGATTTCGCAATTTTAAAAGTCAGTCCTTATCCGGAAGAATTTATTTTGCCAGATACAACTCGCCGAGCCGCAACTGGTGATACTGTGACAATTTTTTCGCACCCAATGGGCGAAGTTCTTCAATGGTCAAAATCTTGTGGCATTGAATATGTTGTTCATCCTGAAATTCCGGGTTCGTTCATACAACATCAATGCGACACTCGACCCGGCAGCAGCGGTGCTTCGATCATTAATGTGCTGACATTAAAAATTGTCGGTGTTCATGACGGTGGTATGAACAATATTGATCAGGCCACGGGCCAGCCTTTAAAAACAGGAATTAACTACGGAACATATATTTTAAATTCACCATTGTACGAAGAACTTAAAAAACTCGGATTTTAAACCCCGACCTTCGGATAGATTCAAATTGGAACCATATT
Organism: Pseudobdellovibrionaceae bacterium; assembly: GCA_043728555.1. Classification (GTDB taxonomy): domain Bacteria; phylum Bdellovibrionota; class Bdellovibrionia; order Bdellovibrionales; family Bdellovibrionaceae; genus Pseudobdellovibrio. The sequence goes on along the minus strand of JAYTMM010000247.1, from coordinate 1,569 downwards.
AAAGTCTCGCCCTTTTGTGCAATTTGCGAAATGCTTACTGCACAAATAATAACACATTCTTACGGATAAGAATGTAACTTCTGAGGGGGAGTTCCTATGAAAAAGTCAATTTGGATGACGATCGCTCTGGTTTCTACGGTAAGTTTTTCTGCAAACTCAAAAACATTTGAAAAAACAGTCATGACACCAAAAATTGTCGGCGGTCAAAACGCTGTACAGGGTGAATTTCCGTATATTGTTTCATTACGTACGGGTAGCTTCGGCCATTTTTGTGGTGGTTCTTTGATCGCATCGAACTGGGTATTAACAGCAGCTCATTGTGTAAAGGGTGGATCTGTTGATGAAGTCTGGATCGGAATGCTGGATCAAAAAAATACAGCTGGCGTTGAAAAAATGAAGCCCGTAAAAATCATTGCGCACGAAAAATATAATTCAAGCACTATGGATTCAGATTTCGCATTAATTCAATTAGCGCAAAATTCTTCATACAAACCTGTGGCTTTAAATGAAGTTGAAATTACAGTTTCCGAAGACATTGCAGCCGCGCAAATTATGGCAATCACTGCAGGCTGGGGAACACTCAGCGAAGGAAGTCAGACGTTACCTGATCTTTTACAAAAAGTGAGTGTGCCATTAGTATCAAAAACAGCATGTAATGATAAATCTGCTTATGCTGGTGATATCACAGACACAATGTTGTGCGCAGGTTTAAAATCTGGTGGCAAAGACTCTTGCCAAGGTGACAGTGGTGGCCCATTGGTTGTGACAAGCGCAACTGGCGAAACAGTATTAGCTGGAGTTGTCAGCTGGGGTGAAGGTTGTGCTCGTGCAAATAAATACGGAATTTATTCAAAAGTCAGCGCAGGACTTTCTTGGATCAAAACGAACATGAAGTAATAGTTTTTATTGATAATTAGATCAGTTATTCAAACGGACTTTGAAAAAAGTCCGTTTTTTATTTAAGGTGTATGTATGAAAAAAAATATAAATATTCGAAAATCCGTTGATCGCGGTAGCTTTAAAAACGATTGGCTGAATGCAAAACACACTTTTTCATTTGGTTCATATTTTGATCCGACGAATATGGGTTTTGGTCCGCTCAGAGTCATCAATCAGGATATTATTGCTGCAGGCCAAGGTTTCGGAATGCACGGTCACGATAATATGGAAATTGTCACGTTCGTCACTAACGGAAGATTAAAACACAAAGATACTTTGGGTTCGGTCGCGACAATCAGCCCTGGTGAAATTCAAATGATGTCGGCCGGCACCGGTATTCGTCACAGCGAATTTAATGATTTACATGATCAAGATCTAAAATTATTACAAATCTGGATCGAGCCGAACCAGCAAAATTTAGAACCCAGATATCAAGATTTAAAAATTGAAACTATTGAAAAAATAAATGGATTAACACCGTTAGCCACTGAAAAAGGTCAGCGTGGTGGTCTTCGTATTGATTCAGATGCCGATCTCTATTTATTAGAATCTGCAGAAAATAAAAAAATGGAATTCAAATCAAACCGTAGCGGAAATATTTTTATTCAAATGATTGATGGTGAAATCTCG
>JAYTMM010000246.1:0-1546 GCA_043728555.1 Pseudobdellovibrionaceae bacterium | reverse complement strand
TGAATACACGGATCACCGTTACAGTTTTCAACAGTCATTTTTAGCTTGGCCGCAGCATCGGGTGTGATGGTCAATAAACGAAATAATTTCTTTTTAATTTCTGCATCAATGTCGATTGCGATTTTTCCGTTATCACAAGAAATTTTTGGTGGTTTATCTAAAGTAATTTTTGTTCCACCTTTGCAGGTGTTAGGATTTTGACCGCCAAGGCACATATCTAATTTTTTACTTTTAGCCATCGCATCCATGTAATGCTGTAAGGTTCCCGTATTAAGTTTTGTGCTAATATCAAAATCTGAATCTTTGCGATCGCTAAATTTTGGTGTTGTGTTTGAACAATTGGAATCATTATTTTTCATCACATTTCCACGAATCATATTCATGGCACGTGAATTTTTATCAAGCATGACTTTTGTATCGATAGGTAGCCAATCATTTGCTGTTTTTTCTTCGATTCGAATTTGCTGAAGATACAATTCGCTAAGCTGTTGTTTCAAAGCTATTTTTTTATTGGTTTCTTTTGGGCCTTGGGCTTCGATTTGTTTTTGTAATTGATTAATTTTTTCAGTGATTTCGTCTGAATCAATTAAATTTTGCAAATTTAAAGAAGGCACTTCTGAAATTTCTTTCCAGTAAGCAGGCAAATTTCTCATGTCGGCATTGGCCTGTTTTTCAACAGTGGGAATAATTTCTTTTTCAAAAGCCGGTTTCAAAATAGCTGAATTAAAAAGATCAGACCCATGTAAGAATTGGCCTATTCCAATTGCTGCCTGCGCAAACACAGCATTTTCAACATTGTCGTAACCAGAATTATCAGCTGCAGCGTAAATTTTTGTAAGGTGCATCTGATCACTGAATTCTGGAACTAACCGCATGATTTCAGGCGGATTATTAATGAACTGATTCACTTCTTCTGAATTGTTTGCATTGGGCCATTTAACAGCCTTGATATTTTGGATCATTTTATTTTTGCCGCCTAATTTTTCTTGAATAATTTCATCAACTATTTTTTCAAGCTGTGAATGTTTCAATTCATCAAATTCAGGATCTGTCGCTAAACGGCTAATCATATTTTGGCGCATGTCTTTATAAGCATTTTCTGCGAACTGGGGCTCACGGCTGCGCGCTGTGAATTTATTTTTTGTCGCATAATATTTCTGATACAAAGATTTTTTCTGTTGTTCAGATTTAAAAGTTGTATTCAGGTTCAATTTTGTTTGTAGGCTATTAGCGCCGACTTCAATGCTTGATGATTTATCTTTGATCTGTACTAAATCTTGAAGCTGACCTGTTTTGGGGTCAATGTAGGCCTTCATGCTATAAACTAATTTTGAATTGTCTGTTGATTCAACTTCAAAACGTGATTTCGGAATAAAATTTTCTTTTTTACCGTCTTTGAATAAAACTTCTAAATCACCAGAAATCTTTAGATCTTGAACAGCGACTTTAAATTCACATTCTAATTGTTTACATTTGATCGGACCATCTAGTTTAAGTTTTAATTTATCTAAATTCATTTTTGACATACCCGCATGAAAAGGTCGCA
>JAYTMM010000245.1:0-2787 GCA_043728555.1 Pseudobdellovibrionaceae bacterium | reverse complement strand
CCCAAGGCTTGTTATCAACAAGGGTTCCGCCTGGAAATCTTTTGCGAGCCTCTTCACCGACGGCATTACCTTGATCGAATAGTGCTTGCTGGTCAGGTGTGATTGGGGCTTCTTGTTCTGGGTGATGAATCGTGTCCAGTCCCACTAATCGGGACCGCCATGACGCGGATCAATCCCACGAAAGCGGACCGGTTTGAGGGGATACAAATCCCACTCAATTGGACCGGGTTAAACGCTTAAAGTATAACCACGTCTGACCACCCAATATTAGTAAGCTTTTGATGTTCAACAACATGAAACATCAAGGAGCTTATGCGCATAAAAAACGGCAAAAAAATATTGGAGAAAATCAGCGTGGATCGAAAAATCATTGAGCACTTAATTGATGGAAAATCAGTTACTGCAATTCAAAAAATATTACAAAAGGGTAAAGGCTATATTATATCAGTGCGTGATTTAGCGCTTGAATACAATTACATTGTAGAAATTATTTCTGGCGAGAAAAGATATCGTGCAGGAATTAAAAAGCTACCTCCATTTCCAGAGTCACCGTTTGTGACAATCGATAAAAATTTAAATAAAATAATTGAAACAGATAAATATTTAGAATCCGAAAAAGATTGGATTGTTGAACGGGTTAAAGCTGAGTGGTCTCCACAAACTATTTTTGAAGAATTAAAGACGCCGATTCCACGTTCAACATTTTACAGATACATGCATAGAAATAATTTTATGAAATCAATTTCAATGATTAAATCATCGGAAGAAATTATTCATGTGGCTGGTGAATGTTTACAAGTGGACTGGGCGAAGCTTTGCGATGTGGTTGATGCAAAGACTGGTAAGAAGAAAATGATTTCAGTGTTTATTGGAATTTTAGGTCACAGCCGCTATCAGATGGTTCGCGTCGTTGAGAGTCTCAATTTTTCAACGACGATCGAAGTTTTACAAAGCATGTTTAAAGAGCTTGGCGGTGTTCCTCGTAAAGTCACATCAGATAATCCAAAAGTGTTTGTTACGACAGCGTCACGACATGAGCCAGTATGTAATCCCGGCTATGAAAGGTTTGCAACTCACTACGGGTTTACGATTGAAGCATTGCCGCCGTCTGATCCACAGAAGAAAGGTAAAGTTGAAAGATCGGTTCAATATGTGCGCAGACTTTTTGAGTCCTATGATTTAAAGAATTACAATTTAAAATCAGCACAAGAGCACATTGATAAAAAAGGTGAGTTAGCGAACATGCGAAAGCATGGAACACATTTGCAAAAGCCGTTAGAAGTTTTTTTAAATCAAGAAGCGCCGATGCTACGTCCACTTCCAAGTTTAGCTTTTGAAATCGAGACGATGACCTATTCTAAAACGCGCCTTGATGGTTATGTGCGCTTTGAAAATAAATACTACCGCATCCATGATCAGTGGCGAAGCCAGGAGTGTTTTGTTATTGGGAGTCGAACCCAAGTGACGATTTATTGTAAAGGATTGCTGTTAGATATTTACGACAGAATTACAGATCCCTTTATCAGTAAGGCTTGCAAGGACTGCTACAAGCAAGATTATGAGAAAACATTAAAAGATCATGGCCATTATATTTTGCGTGCGAATAAATTAGGAGAAGATGTTGGCCGCTTTGTGGATATTATATTATCCAGAGGTGATGGTTTTGTTGATTTGCGTGTGATCTGGGGTCTGTTGTCGTTAGATAAAAAATATTCAGCAAATTCAATTAATAAAGTTTGCCGTGAGGCGATTGAGCTATCGCAGGTCAATTTAAAAACAATTTATTCATTGCTGAAATTAACCCAACAAGAGTTATCACAGTCGAAAACAGTCAGCCAAGAAGAGGAGGGTTTTAAATCAGCAAACGGTAAATTTACGAGACCAATGAGTGTTTACAAAAAGCATTTGCATTTGATTCAATAAAGTGAACATAAAACAAATTTTGAAAGGATAGGAATTAGAATGAATTTAGAAACGGTAAAAGGTCAGTTTAAAAAACTGAAAATGTTTCAAAGTTGTAAAGAGCTTGACGAAATTCTACAAAAAAATAAAAAAGCTGTTGAATTAAACTGGTTATCTGAGTTGTTAGAGGTTGAGATAGATTTTAGAAATGAATCAGCAATTCAACGGCGAATAGCGCAGGCGCAGTTTCCAGAGCTACGAAGTTTAGAGCAATTTAATTGGGATTTTAATCCGAAGATACCCCGCCAAAGCATAGCAGAGCTTGCGACATTAAAATTTATTGAAAAAAATGAGATCGCACTTTTTCTAGGAAATCCAGGGACTGGAAAAACACATTGTGCAATTTCTATTGGAATGCAAGCTGCCCGCTACGGTCATAAAGTTTACTGTACGAGCGTTAAAAGGCTTACGAAAAAAATACTTGCGGCAAAAAAAGAAAACACGTTAGATAGTTTATTTAAAAAAATACTGACGTCAAAACTTTGGATCTTAGATGACTGGGGTGTGGTGTCTATGAATCGTGATGTCAGTGAAGAAATATTTGATTTGTTTGACCGTCGAAAGCATAACTCAGCGATGGTGCTTACAAGCAACCGTGATGTTGACGAATGGCCGCAGGTTTTTAGTGATCCAGTGCTAGCAAATGCTGCGATCGACAGGATGTTTGAAACAGCAAATATTTGTATCTTTGAAGGCGAAAGTTATCGCATGAAAGGCCGCATTTTATTGAAAGATTTTGACAAAGAAAATTAACCCAATTACAACCATGTTTTGGGTGGTCCGATCAAGTGGGATTTACCCGGTCCGAAAAAGTGGGATTGGACA
>JAYTMM010000244.1:0-1833 GCA_043728555.1 Pseudobdellovibrionaceae bacterium | reverse complement strand
TTTTTGATCTCAGAAATCTTTCCTTTTTTTGAAATGATTTCGACTTCGGCAAATGAGCCGTCAGGTAAAATTGTACGCTCTGGGTTTGAATCTGAAATTAATTTCTTTTTTTGTTTTAATAAAAATTCTGTGCGCTCTTTATCGTCAGCCAGATTTTTTTCAGCGCCACGAAATCCTTGGCGTTTATCCAATTCTTTTAAACCATTTTTAACAGATTGATTTGCGGCCTTTTGATTATCTAAATCAAGGCCTGCAATAATTTTTACACCTTGATTTAATATAACGTCTTCGCCCAGTTGTTGAACTAATAGCTGACGAATGGTTTCCATATAGAATGGAGCCTTCTGATCATATTCTTCGGGTAAATAAACTTTTAACGGAGTTTTTATAAACTCAGCAGCTTGATCATCTGTAATAAATTTGTTCGCAGCCATTCGATTTAAAACATAAATCTGACGTTCTTTGGCGCGCACAGGATTTCGAGTCGGCGAAAAATCAGACGGAGCCTTTGGTAAGCCCGCTAGTATTGCGGCCTCTGGAACAGTTAATTTTTTTGCAGGTTTCCTGAAATAACTTTGTGAAGCCATTTCAATACCGTAAGCACTTTGGCCAAAATAAATTTGGTTCAAATATAAATAAAGAATATCTTCTTTGGATAAATTTTCTTCCATTTGCAAAGCCAATAAAATATCGCGAATTTTTCGACCGAATGTACGCTCATTGGTTAACAGCAAAGTTTTTGCAACTTGTTGTGTGATCGTTGAACCACCCTGAACATTTCGACCCGCGCGCATGTTGGCCATCGCCGCGCGAAACAAGGCTTGGGGATTAATGCCTTTGTGTTGAAAAAATTGATCGTCTTCGGCAGCTAAAAATGCTTTTACAACATGATCCGGAATTTCTTTGTACGGAATTAAAACACGACGTTCACGAAAAAACTCGCCAGCTTTTTTGCCATTGCGATCGTAAACTTGGGACACTAAAAGTGGTTTGTAATCTTCTAGCTTGATGACTTCGGGTAAACTTTTTTTTACCGAAACATAAGCCAGATAAACGCCAGTACAACACAAAACAATAAACGCAAAAAACCCAATTAAAATTTTCTTTAACATAGACTGCTAGCTTAACAAATTTTACATTTATTAAGTAGCAGTTTGCACCTTGTTATCAGGACAAAAGCAGGGTTATTTTAAACGCTATTGCTTAGTGCCTTGCTTAGCGCCCGAAGATCGGCCTTTGTCATCGACTTGTTTTGTTCCGCTCCTGATTAAAACTTTGCAAGTTTGTGGCAAGGACTTAAAAGAATCTTTTTTCATATCATTATCTGAATAAGACGCATCTGGATCTACAGACTTATCAGTAGGGCAACAAGCTGTCATTGCAGTTTTGCGTGCATTTTCACGTGCTGAAATTAAACCTTCAGCATCTTGTAATGAATCATTAAGCTCTTCGGGTTCAGCGATCCCCATTTTTGCTGCCGCTTTTTTTGTGTTTAAATCATTTAACTGATTTGCTAACTGCTGTAAGCGTTCGTTTGAAACTTGAACCGCTTCCTGTGTTGATTTTGTTAAACCAGCTAGTTTTGTTTTTAAATTATCAATTTGCTTTTGCGAATTATCAGATACATCGGCGGTTTCTTTTGCCGAAGCCGTGTCTTCGGCTGTTGAAGCCGTTTGATTTCTACTGAGCGCATTATTAGCATCATTAACCTGATTTGTTTTTTCTGTAATGTCTGTTTCAATTGTTCTTAGTGATTTGCCTTGTTCAAAATTAGCTTTAGTGACTGACATATTCGCCTGTTCAAAACAAGCGTCTTGAACTTTTTGAATTTTA
>JAYTMM010000243.1:0-3271 GCA_043728555.1 Pseudobdellovibrionaceae bacterium | reverse complement strand
GTTGAAATTAAAAATTTAAATTCATTTCGTTTTATTGAAAAAGCAGTTGATTACGAAATCGAACGACAAATTGATTCGATCGAATCGGGCACGACGATCAACCAAGAAACCCGATTGTATGATCCAGATAAAAACAGAACATTTATGATGCGCACCAAAGAAGACGCTGATGATTACAGGTATTTTCCAGATCCGGATTTGTTACCGATTTTATTAAAATCCGAAGCTATTGAAAAAATTAGAAAAACTTTACCAGAGCTTCCGATTCAAAAATCAGAACGCTTTCAATTCGCATTAGGTTTGTCAAAAAATGATTCTGAAGTTTTAACTTCAGATCGCACGCTGTCAGAATATTTTGAATCCTGCGGGCAAATATCTGGAAATTATAAATCTGCTGCAAACTGGGTGATGGGTGATTTGTTACGTGAATTAAACCAAAATAAATTAACAATTGGCGATTCAAAAATTTCTGCAAAAAATTTGGCCGAATTAATTCAATTAGTTGATCAAAATAAAATTTCAGGAAAAATTGCTAAAACTGTGTTTACTGAAATGTGGCAAACTTCAAAATCAGCACAAAATATTGTTGATGAAAACGGTTATTCACAAGTTTCCGATACAACAGCAATTGAAAAAATAATCGATGCTGTTATTGAAAAAAATAAATCCCAAGCTGCAGAATACAAATCCGGGAAAACAAAAGTCTTTGGATTCTTCGTTGGTGCTGTGATGAAAGAATCCAAGGGTCAGGCCAACCCTGATGTCGTCAATGAAATTTTAAAACGAAAACTTGGGGCCTAAGGTGAAGGTTGCCGCGCTTGATTTGGGTTCAAATACTTTTTTATGTTTAATTTGTGAAGTCGCAAATAAAAAAATCACTGAAATTTATTCAGACGACGTCGAAATTGTTAGACTGGGTCAAGATTTATCCAAAACAAAAAGATTTCATCCGGAGGCGCTGGCTCGAGCAAAAAATTGTTTATCAAAATTTAAATTAATTATCAACCAGCACAGACCCGAGCGTATTTTAGCCATGGCCACATCCGCCGCGCGCGATGCTGAAAATAAAAATGAATTGTTTCAAATTTGCAAAGACTTAGGTATTCCCTTAGAAATTATCACTGGATCTAAAGAGGCTGACATCACATACCGCGGTTCAGTTTCGGCACAAACATCAGATCAAAACAGATTGGTTGTGGATATCGGCGGTGGCTCGACTGAATTTATTTCAGGATCTGGTGATCAAATTCTGCATTCGCAAAGTTTTGATATCGGTTGTGTTCGCTTAACTGAAAAATATATTTTGAATCAGCCAACAACAGATCTAGAAATTCAAACCTGCCAAACGGTCATTCGTGAAAAAATTCAAACTTTGCCAAATCATTCAATCGCAGAAATTTTAGCCGTCGCCGGAACGCCGACGACATTGGCCGCTGTTGAAATTGGCGGATTTGATACAAAAAAAATTGATGGTTATCAAATGACTCTGCAAAATCTTGAACAGTGGCTTCAAAAATTGCAGCCGCTTTCGATTGACCAAAAAATTGAATTGGGATTCCCCAAGGGGCGCGCTGATGTTATCGTTGTTGGCATTATCACTTTAATTGAAACTCTAAAAAAATTTAATTTGAATAAAATAATAGTTTCAACTCGAGGAGTCCGCTATGGCGTTGCGCTTGAATTATCTGATCGTATTTAATCTTCTTATTTTTTTATGTTTTTCTTCTATAGCCAAAGAAGATTCAAAAATTCAATTCGAAAAACAACAGATTCAAATTGGTTCAAAAAAAATAAATATAGAAATCGCAAAAACAACAGAACAGCATCAGTACGGTTTAATGAATCGCAATTCAATGTCTGAAAACGATGGCATGCTGTTCGTTTTCGAAACCGAACAGCCGCTTAGTTTCTGGATGAAGAACACGTATATTGATTTAGCCATCGCATATATAGATAAAAACAAAATCATCGTCGACATTCAGGAAATGAAAGCCACAAACCAGATGATGGTCGGTGATTTGCCAAATTACCCCAGCGCAAAACCCGCCTTGTACGCATTGGAAATGAATAAGGGCTGGTTTAAAAAAAATAAGATCAAAGTCGGTCAAAAATTTAATTTCCTTAAAAAATAAATCAATATCCGACTGACAAAAGTCCAGTCCAGAGATAACAGTCGATTTTAAAGATCCTTTGCTGTTGGCATAGCTTGTGCTTAAATATATACAGTAAATTGTAAGTTGAATTTTAAATTAAAAAGGATGGACCCTTTTAAAAATTTTTCAAGGATGAGGAAGATTATGAAAAAAATAGTACTAGTGTTGGCTTTGTTTGGATTCGCTTTTCAAACAACATCGTGCAAATCAAAAAAAGCACAGGATGATACTCAAATTGTTGAAAACGCTGACGTTGAAAAAATCGAAGCCGAAGATGCTGCGCTGCTGACGCAGACTGACCCCGCAACAAATGTTGGACCCGTTGATGATTCATTGCAAGCTGCGCTGGGCGAAACTTCGACTCTAGCCGCAACTGACCCTGCGCTAACAACAACTGATGCAGCTGTTACAGAAACAGCAATGGCGACGAATACTGAAATCGCCGCGGCTCCGACGCTTGATGAAACCAGTTTAAATAATACACCAACACCAGAAATTGCCGCAGCACCTGTTGATGCAGCAATAAACACTGCAACCGCAGACGCTACGGCTATCACAGAAACTCCGGTGACAGAGCCTGCTGCTGAAGTCGCCGCCGCTCCTGTTGAATCAACGGCTTCTGCAATAACAGAAACACCGGCTGTAACAGCTTCAGAAACTTCTGTTATTAAAACGGCTAAAGTTTCAGGTTCGGGTTCACTTAAAAAAATTACTGAAGCAATTCCATATCAACACGGTGAAGGTTGGGTAAATACAGTTTATATCGCGCGCCCGAAAGAAAAATTAAAAGACATCAGTCAAAAAATTTACGGCATGGATAAAACAAAAGAACTTAAAAAAATTAATTCTTTCTTGGCGGCTCGATCGCCAAATGGTGGCGATAAAATTTATTACATTTCTCCAAATCGCCCAGCTGATTCGATGAAAACATTATCATTCTACGAAGACACTGGCATGATCGCAGAAACATACATCGCTAAAAAAGGCGATAACTTAAAAAAGATTTCAAAAAACTTATTGGGCTACGAAAATGCGTATAAAGAAGTTTGGTCAACAAACCCTGTTGTTTCAAAAGCAGGTCTTGATGAAGGCGAAACTTTGCGTTACTGGAAATCAAG
>JAYTMM010000242.1:0-6814 GCA_043728555.1 Pseudobdellovibrionaceae bacterium | reverse complement strand
TTTTTATCAATAATTCTGTACGTAAAATGAAAGGTTTTTCATGCGACATTATATTTCGGATCTTAAAAATTTTGTGGGCGAAACAATCGAATTAAAAGGTTGGGCTTATCAAACCAGATCTTCAGGAAAAGTTAAATTTTTAGAACTTCGCGATGGAACAGGAATTGTGCCTTGTGTTTTTTTCGCCAAAGATTGCAGCGAAGACGTTTTCACTAAATTTGACGAGATCACTCAAGAAACATCTTTAACTGTGACTGGATCTGTTCGCAAACATCCAAAGCTTGAAAATGTTTTTGAAATCGGCGTTCAGACTTTTGAAATTGTGGGAAAGTCTGTGAATTACCCGATCACTCCCAAAGAACATGGTACTGATTACTTGATGGAGAATCGTCATTTATGGATTCGCTCTAAACGCCAACATGCGATTTTAAAAATTCGTCACGAAATTATCATGGCGATCCGAGATTTTTTTGATGGTCGCGGATTTACTTTAACAGATGCGCCGATTTTTACTCCGGCGGCCTGCGAAGGCACATCGAATCTTTTTGAAACAAAATACTTTGATGAAAAAATGTATTTATCACAATCGGGCCAATTATACATGGAAGCCACAGCGCGTGCATTCGGTAAAGTTTATTGTTTTGGCCCCACATTCAGAGCTGAAAAATCAAAAACACGCAGACATTTAATTGAATTTTGGATGGTCGAACCTGAAGTCGCATTCAATGACATGTACGACAATATGGATTTAGCCGAAGCGTTTACGGAATATATTGTTCAACGTGTTTTAAAAAATCGCCCCGATGAATTAAAAATTTTAGAACGTGATATTACAAAACTTGAACCAATTAAGGGAAAATTCCCACGCCTTCATTATAACGAGGCCGCTGAATTAATTAAAAAAGAAAATGCGGAATTTATTTTAGGTGATGATTTTGGCGCAACAGATGAAACAATTGTTTCGTCAAAATTTGATAAGCCTGTTTTTGTACATCATTATCCGCAGGCAATTAAAGCGTTTTACATGAAAGAAGATCCGAAAGAACCGGGTTTTGCAATGGGTTGTGATATGTTGGCAACTGAGGGTTACGGCGAATTGATCGGTGGCGGTCAGCGTGAAGAAAATATTGAAACGTTAATTAAAAAAATTAAAGAGCACGGTTTAGATCAAAAAGATTTCGAATGGTATTTAGATGTTCGCAGATATGGCTGCACACCAAGTTCTGGTTTTGGTTTAGGTCTTGAGCGCGCTGTCGCCTGGATTTGTGGATTGCCACACATTCGTGAAACTGGTGCGTTTCCAAGATTATACGGCAGAGCATACCCGTAAACAAAGTTTACAGGATGCAACGCTCGACTGAAACTAGACAGGAGATTTTATGACAGAATTAATGAAATTAAAAATTGAAGAACTTGAAAAGCGAAACGATGCGGCCCTTGCGGGTGGCGGTGCGGATAAAATTGCAAAACACAAATCTGGCGGCAGATTAACTGCGCGCGAGCGTGTTGATGTGTTGCTTGATCCCGGAAGTTTCATCGAGATGGATCGTTTCGTGACTCATCGTTGTGTGAATTTCGGAATGGAAAAGTCAAAGCCGCTGGGCGATGGAATTGTGACCGGATATGGTCGCATCAACGGAAAATTAATTTATGTTTCATCGCAAGATTTCACCGTCACTGGTGGTTCGATGTCACGAACGCAGGCGAATAAAATTTGTAAAGTCATGGATTTAGCTTTAAAAAATGGAGCGCCGTTTATTTCAATCAACGATTCTGGCGGCGCACGCATTCAAGAAGGCATTGAATCCCTTGGTGGCTACGCAGATATTTTTACAAGAAATGTTTTATCTTCGGGAGTTATTCCACAGATTACAGCGATCATGGGGCCGTGCGCTGGTGGCGCAGTTTATTCTCCGTCGATCACTGATTTTGTTTTTATGGTTGAAAATACCAGTTACATGTTTGTGACCGGCCCTGATGTGATCAAGGCTGTGACCCACGAAGAAGTCACCAAAGAAGAACTTGGCGGAGCATCAACACATTCACAAAAATCAGGTGTCGCACATTTTACAGCACGTGATGACAAACATTGTTTATTATTAATTCGTGAATTGATGAATTTTTTGCCGACAAATAATTTGGACGACACGTTAACTTTGGCAAGCAAAGATAATCCAGATCGACTGACTGAAAAAATTAATTCAATTATTCCCGACAGTCCAAAAAAACCTTACGACATGTTACAAGTTATTTCTGAAGCTGTTGATGAAGGCTATTTTTTAGAAGTTCATAAAAACTTCGCTGGAAATATTATTGTGGGGTTCGCTAGATTTAACGGAAGACCCGTTGGTATCGTTGCAAATCAACCGCAAGTTTTGGCAGGGTGCCTAAATATCGAAGCCTCAAGAAAAGCCGCAAGGTTCATTCGTTTTTGTGATGCGTTTAATATCCCGATTGTTTCATTCGTTGACGTGCCGGGATTTTTACCGGGCAAAGATCAAGAATGGAACGGCATTATTACTCATGGAGCAAAATTACTTTATGCGTACGCTGAAGCGACCGTTCCGAAAGTCACACTGATTACGCGCAAAGCTTATGGTGGCGCATACATCGTAATGGGTTCAAAACTTTTACGCAGTGATGTGAATTTAGCTTACCCGACTGCAGAAATTGCAGTGATGGGTGCTGAAGGTGCTGTAAATATTATTCAGCGTGATGCGATCGCAAAAGCCAAAGATCCGTCGGCCGAGCGTGCAAAATTAACTGGTGAATACGAACAAATGTTCAGTAATCCGTATGTCTCTGCAGAATTAGGTTACACAGATGAAGTGGTCGAACCTGCGATGACACGAAAAAGAATTATTGATTCGCTTGAAATGTTACGAAATAAGCGTGACGTAAATCCGCCCAAAAAACACGGCAACATACCACTTTAAAAAGGAGAAATAATAATATGATTCAACCTCCTTTTAAAAAAATATTAATTGCGAACCGCGGTGAAATTGCAATCCGTGTCACGCGCGCATGCCGCGAATTAGGAATTTCATCCGTCGCTGTATTCAGTGATGCTGATCGTGACAGTCTTCATGTGTTTTTAGCTGACGAAGCTTACCACATCGGACCATCGCCTTCGAAAGAAAGTTATTTAAATTTTAGAAAAATTTTAGAAGTTGCAGTTAGGGCCGGTGTTGATGCGATTCATCCGGGTTATGGATTTTTATCCGAGAACGCAACTTTTGTTCGCGCTTGTGTGGCGGCTGGAATTACTTTTATCGGGCCGACTCCTGAAAATATGGAAGCGATGGGTGATAAATTATCAGCAAAAAATTTAATGAAAAAAGCCGGTGTTCCGCTTGTGCCAGGCAGTGACGGCGGCGTTGAAACAGTCGAAGAAGCGGTCATCATCACAAAAAAAATTGGCTTACCCGTTATTATTAAAGCCTCTGCCGGTGGCGGCGGAAAAGGCATGCGCGTTGTTCGCGCCGAAGAAGAAATTGAAAGCGCATTCAGGGCTTGTCGCAGCGAAGGCCAAAATTATTTCGCAAATCCTACGGTCTACATTGAAAAATTTATTAATGATCCAAAACATATCGAAATTCAAGTGTTCGGCGATACGCACGGAAACGTTGTTCATTTATTTGAACGCGAATGTTCTGTTCAGCGTCGTCATCAAAAAATTATCGAAGAATCCCCGTCGCCGAGTGTTCCAAATGATATTCGTGAAAAAATGGGCGATACGGCTGTTCGCGCAGCGAAATCAATAAATTATATTGGCGCAGGAACCATTGAATTTATTTTTGATAATAAAACCAAAGAATTTTTCTTTATGGAAATGAACACTCGTTTGCAAGTCGAACATCCAATCACAGAACTGGTCACAGGATACGATTTAGTCAAAGAACAAATTTGGGTGGCCAAAGGAAAACCTTTAAGCTTTGAACAAAAAGATATCAAACAAAAGGGTCACGCCATCGAGGCCCGTATTTGCGCCGAAGATCCCGTTACCTACAAACCTCATCCGGGAATGATTAGGGCTTGTCGTCATCCACAAGGACCATTTCTGCGAATTGATTCTTATGCGTACCCTGGTTATGAAGTTCCGATTTATTATGATCCCATGATTGCCAAAGTCATCACGTGGGGAGAAACCCGCGAAGAAGCTATCGATCGCATGCAGCGCGCTTTGACGGAATTTGTTCTAACAGGAATTAAAACAAATATTGTTTTACATAAATCAATTTTAAAACATCCGAAATTTTTAGACGGCACATACACGACTCAATTTATTGAAAAGAATTTCGAAGTGCTTGAGCCTGAATTATTTAAAGAAATTGATGATCCTGTGTTTTTAATTGCAGCTGCAATCACTGCGTATCAAGACAGAAAATCAAAAGACGTTCGAAGATTAAATGTGGCCTCTAATTGGCGCCGCATTGGCCGTAAAATTCAGTTGCGCACGTAAATCGAATACAAAGGGAATCATTATGTATTTTGAAGCAGTTTTAAATAATAAAAAATATAAAGTTGATGTGCACGAAGAAAAATTAACGTGGAAAGTATCTTTACAACAAGAAGGCAAAGATTGGGTTCACCACGAAATTTCAAAAAATGATTACAGATCTGCCGAAGAATACGTAAGTTTTTTATTTGGTGGAAAATCATTTCTGATTGATGTGGTTGGACAAGATACTGAATATACCGTATTCACGCGAAATTCATTTCGCACGATCAAAATTTTTAATGATGAAATGTTATTGCATGAATCATTAAAAAAAGGTGGCGGCTTTGGTGCTGCGGCAGAATTAAAATCAGGCATGCCTGGTAAAATTATTGAAATATTTGTCAAAGTAGGCGACGAAGTCAAAGCGGGAAAGCCCTTGTTGATTATGGAAGCTATGAAAATGGAAAACGAAATGCGCGCATCAAGTGATGTTAAAATCAAACAGGTCCGGGTCAAACAAGGCGATTCAGTTGAATCTGGCGCTGTGTTGATTCAATTCGAAAGTTAAGATAAACTTAAATTATACCAAAGGAGTTCTTATGAAAAATTTATTATTAACGATGGCGGCTTTAATTTCTATCTGTATTTCCATATCAGCTTGCGGACCGAAAGCTTTTGTTAAGGGTCAATACGAAGACGCTGAAAAACAAAATTTGATGAATGACCAATGGTCTGAAACAGACATGCAAGTTGTTGTTAAAGACATGGTGAATTCATTGGTCGCACACAAATCAATTGCAGCAGCGAACAAAATGCCCATTTTAATGGTGACGAATTTACAAAATAAAACTTCAGAACATATCGACACACAAAGCATTATGGATATGGTTCGCGTCGAATTAACAAACTCTGGCAAAGTCGCTTTCGTTGATAAAGAAGCCCGCGGCGATGTTTCAAGTGAATATGATTATCAAAATTCAGGAATGGTTTCAGAAGAAACAAAAAAAGGTGCTGGCGGTCAAATCGGAACTGATTATATAGTGAATGGCCGCATTGATTCAATTGTTCAAGAAGTTGGTAAAGATAAAACAGTTTATTATAAAATCACTTTGAATTTAACAAATTTAAAGACAAATCTGATCGCTTGGACAAATCAAAAACAAATTCGCAAAACTTTCAAGAAAAAATCAATCGGTTTTTAATTTTTTAAATTAACCCATTGATTAAATACCTTCACATTTTATTTTTAATTTTATCGGGCTGTGCAACTTACCAAAATAAAGTTTCACCAGCCCGAAATTTTTTGTCTCAAGGTCAATGCGATCTGGCGCTCAAAAATTTAGACGAACTTTCAAATAAAACTGGCGGCGATCAATTGGTATATTTAATGGACTATGGCTCCGCCCTGCAAATTTGCGGCAATTATTCAAAAAGTAATTCTATTTTTTTACAGGCTGAAAAACTGGCGGACGAAAATGATTACACATCCGCCAGTCGCGTAACCGGCGCCACATTGTTCAACGAAGAAATGTTGCAGTACAAAGGTGATACTTTCGAAAAACTGTTTTTAAATGTTTCGCTTGCGACAAATTATTTGCAGCTGCAAAATTTTGACGATGCCCTGATTGAAGTGCGCAAGATGAACCAAAAATTTGTAAAACTGAATAGCGAAAATAAGAAAAAATTTGAATTGAATTCGTTCTCAAAATATTTATCGGGCCTTATTTGGGAAGCTGACAAAAAATATGATGACGCCTGTATCGATTTTAAAGACGCTTATTTTCTGGATACAAATTATCGCTCAGTCGCAGGTGATATGTTGCGTACATGTTGGAAGGCACATCGCACAGATGAATATAATACTTTGGTTAAAAAAATATCTGCAACTGATGAGGAAATAAAAAAATCAAAAGATTACAAAAAAACAGAGCTGATTTTACTTTTCATGCAAGGCTGGGGTCCGCGCAAAGCACCAAGGCACGGCGATAACATCAGCGCACACTTGGTTCCTGTTTACAGCCAAACACAGCAGCTGAAGGCCGAGATCGACGATAAAACATATTTAAGCGAATCAGTGTATAACGTTGAACACGCCGCCATTCAAACATTAGAAGGCGATTACGGATCATTAATTGCTCGCAGAATTGCGGCTCGTGCAGCGAAAGAAGTTTTAGCCCACCAAATCAGACAAAAAGATGGAGCCCTCGGAGCCGTCGCTTGGCTTGCTATGGTGGCTTCTGAACGTGCGGATCTAAGACAGTGGTCGATATTCCCGAAAACTTTTCAAATTATCAGAATTCCGGTTGTTGCGGGTGAAAACAAAATAAAATTAACGGGTTTAGATTCTGCTGGAGCAATGTCGGAACAAATGCC
>JAYTMM010000241.1:0-3403 GCA_043728555.1 Pseudobdellovibrionaceae bacterium | reverse complement strand
ACACTATGTCTCATTTTGATATTATTCGCTCAGGCTGTATTTGCGAATAAAAAAACTGTGTGCTCAATGACAATCAATTCAAATCACGAAATTGAATTGTTTAAAAAACATTTGCCCGACGCCGATTGGAATTTTATTGAACTGGTGCCTGGCCCAGCTGAAACTGAAAATCAGAATTGGTTTGCAGAATCTTGTCAAAAAAAAATTGCTTGTGATATTTTGGTGATTTCAGGCCATTTTGGTGGAACATTCTTTGGCGCTAGCAAATACAAATTGCCAATTCAAGATCTGGAAACAAAATCCTGCGATGAAAATTGTTCGGGAATTTTACACCAACCCAAAGAAGTTTTCCTATTCGGCTGTAATACTTTAGCAACCAAACAAAAAGACCACAGATCCCCCGAAGAGTATTTGCAAATTTTGATTGCCGATGGATTTTCAGCAACACAAGCCAGTCAAATTGTCAGCTTCAGATACAGTGGCTTTGGCGATTCATTTCAAAGTCGAATGTCGCAAGTGTTTGCGAAAACGCCGAATGTCTACGGATTTTCCTCGGTCGGCCCAGCGGGTCGCACCGTCGAGCCACTATTAAATAATTATCTGCTTTCAAGCCAAAATGAATATAAAAATTTTGATCTTACGAAATCAAATCCACAAAAAAATACGAGATTATTTTCAAGCCTACGACAAACCAGCTTGGCTCAAACCAAAGGTGCCATCCTGAATTTAAAAACAGCCGAAGAAAAGCCGTATTGTTATTTAAAAAGTGCACATGTGAATCATTTATCAAAATTACGTTATATCGAAAAGTTATTTAAAGAAAATAAAGCGATGGGCTTACTGGACCACATTCAAACATATTTGCATCCTGTTATTGCTGATTTAAAATCTTTATCTGTAGATGAATTGAATGTATTAAAATCACTGTCTACAAATTTAAAAATTAAATCTGATTTATTAAACTTAATGCAATTGCAAGGTGATGTTTATATTCCTTTAAAAGCCAACGTTATACAAACGCTGAATGATCTACAGTTTATTAATGATGATTATGCAACGACGTCATTTCAGAATTTGCTCGACCTAAATAAAGTTTTTACAGATCAGAAAAAAGACATGTTGTGTTCGTCACAACTGACATTGAATTTGCCAGCCAAAGCTGTACCCACAGCGCGCTGGAACGAAATGAATTTTTTAGTTTCGATGATGTGTTTAAAACCCAAAGACATCACGATTCAAAATAAATTTGCTGAAATTATGCTGACGCATCCAGATCCTGTTATGCGTGGCACGGCGGTTTGGTTTTTTAATAGCATTCAAGCCCACGATGAATTGATTTTACAAAAAATTTCAGATGTTTTTAAAAATGACGTGGACGAAAATGTCAGGGCCAGTGCGCGTTTAGTTTTAAAGGCGTTAAAAAAATAGTTGAAAATAAAAATAGATTTACCCCAGTTTGAATCCTTCAAACTGGGGTAAAAATCGGATTATAAAATGTCGTACGTATTTTGCGAAACAATTATCCTGGAAGCAACTTCAGAGCTAATTGTTGTTGTGTATTCGCTTGACCCAAAACTGCTGTTGCAGCTTGCATCAAAATATTTGTTTTCGCTAATGTTGTTGATTCTGCTGCAACATCCGTATCACGAATTCGTGAATTGGCTGCTGATAAATTTTCATCAGAGATCATCAAATTTGACGAAGCTGATTGCAATCGACTTTGGAACGCACCGATATTGGCACGCATTCCACTGACGTTGTTAAGCGCATCATCAACAAAAGCCAAACTGCTTTGTGCAGAAAGTTTATCGATCACTGATAACTCAGATAATCCTAAACCCTCAAGAGTTGAATTTGTTGCCGTCGAATCAAAGCTGATTCGATCGTTAAATTGATCGTTTTTAACACCGACTTGGATATCAAAAATTCCTCCGACACCATTAATCAACGGAACTCCGTTAAATTCTGTCGTCTGAGAAACGCGCTCGATTTCTTCTTTGAGCTGTTGATATTCCACATCTGTGTAGCCTCGTTCGCGATCACCGATTGTATCCGATGACGCTTGAATTGCTAGCTCACGTAAACGTGTCAGCATATTCGAGACTTCATTCAGGCCACCTTCGGCGATTTGCACCAAAGATATTCCATCATTTGCATTTCTGTTTGCTTGTCTGAAGCCGCGAATATTCGCTTTCATACCTTCAGAGATCGCCAGACCTGCCGCATCGTCAGATGCATTGTTAATTCTATAACCCGAGGCTAATCGTGCCATCGTGGTTCCTTGTTGATTACTCATAGAATATAAATTCTTATGTGCATTCAACGCATTTACGTTTGTTGCTATACGTAAACCCATTTTATCCTCCTTGTTTGTTCATCATCCTTGACGATAACCTTTCCTTGGTTGCAATCAGAATCCATCCCGACTGTTTTAAAAAATATAAAATCTCTATTAAAAAAATTTACTAAAGTATAAATATTAAATAAGTTCTTCATCTTAACCCTGCCTCATTAACTGCATAGCTAATTGACCCTGCTGATTTGACTGAGCCAGAACCGCAGTTCCTGCTTGCATCAAAATATTTTGCTTGGCCATATTTGTACTTTCTTCAGCGACGTCTGCATCACGAATTCTTGAATTTGCCATCGCGTTGTTTTCAACACTTTGCTGTAAATTTTCAACCGTCGAATTTAATCGTGATTGAACTGAACCAAAATTTGATCGCAACGCAGCCACATGTTGAATTGCCGAATCAACCATCGCTAAAGATTCTTGCGCTGAAAATTTATCGTTCACATTCGCTTGATCTAAACCCAACGTTTGCGTTCTGATATCTGACGCTGTTCCATCAAAAGAAATTCTGTCTGCCAGCGGAGAATTTTTTGTATTAATTTGAAAATCAATGTTATCTGCTGTGCCCGACAATAAATTTGTGCCATTAAATTCTGTTGTTGCTGCGATACGATCCACTTCACTTAATAACTGTGAATATTCGATACCGACCAATTTGCGCTCACGATCACTGATCGTATCCGAGGCTGATTGAATACCTAATTCACGTAATCGTATTAAAATATTAGAGACTTCATTCAAACCGCCTTCAGCGATTTGAATGAATGAAATGCCGTCTTGCGCATTTTTATCAGATTGTTTCAAACCACGTAGTCGTGCTTTGAGGCCTTCAGAAATAGCCAAACCAGCAGCGTCATCTGACGACTTGTTGATTTTACTTCCTGAAGATAATCTGTTCATTGCCATGTCTAACTTTCCTTTATTTCCTGAAAGTGTATTCAATGTATTCACCGAAGCCACATTCGCGTTAATTCTTAAGCCCATTTGTTTCCTCCTTGAAACTTTGAGAATCCGATTTTTATTTTGTGTCTCGTTTTTAAACGTCTCACT
>JAYTMM010000240.1:0-15770 GCA_043728555.1 Pseudobdellovibrionaceae bacterium | reverse complement strand
CCTTCGTCGCCTTTGGCTCGTGGTAATTTAACCATTGTTACGACCTGTGTATTTTCACTATGTAAATTTTGAAACTTGGTTTCATTTAAGCGCTGGTATTTATTGGCGCCATTTAATCCGACCAGTATGATCGCTGTGGATTCCCAAAGCGATGCAGATTTTAATTGTTTGATAAAAACCGCCAGATTTTCATCTATTTTTTCAAAACGATTTAAATCGTCGGCTCTGGACAGTTCCAATTCTGAATTGTAGATAACAGAAAAAAATGGCTTTGAATCTTCATTCAACCAATCTAAAAAATTTTCTGTTTGTAGATTAAATTTCTTATAATAATTTTTTTCTGTGATGGCGCTTGAATCGTCAAACGTTTCAAAATAATGCGACAAACCTGTTTTTTTTAATATATTCGGACCGCCAGAGAAAAAAGCTGTTCGCATATTTTTTTGGGCAGCAATTTCTGTTGCCAGTTCTGATTGATTTGAAATGCGATCAAAACTGCGATGCAATTGATGCTGATGCGGGTATTGCCCAGACAAAAGTGACCCCATTGCTGCAGCTGGTTGCAAAGATGTCGTATAGGAATGCGTAAAGCGAATGGACTCTTTGCAGAGGATACTAAAACCTGAATTTTCATTTATTCGATCATCAGAGCATGTCACTGCATCGCTGGGTAAACGATCAAATGCTAAAATTAAAATTGAAGTGCGTTTTTCTGACTGGCATGAAGTCGAGGCTAGAATTAAGCCCAGACTCAGGACGAAATAAATAAACTGCAAGACATATTTTGACGACGACATACAGACACATCATAATGAACTGGTCACAAACTAACAAGTCACAAATCAATAAGGAGCTTTCATGTTCGCAGAGAAAATTTTTGCAATTGCACATTACGCTGATCAAGTTGTTCTCATTGTACTTTTAATCATGAGCATAGTTTCGATTGCTATGATTTTTGAACGTTTTATGTCGCTGAAAAAAATTGGTGCAGAAAGTGAACGCATCCGTGCGCGTATTCGTATGGCGTTACAAACAAATTCATTACAAGATTTCGAAGACATTGCCAAAGATCCAACATCGATTGAAGGTCGTGCGGCAGGACATGCGATGAAGCATTTAAAATCAAACGGCGAAAAAGGTTTCGAAGAAGTTTTCAATACTTTTGTATTGACTGAAAAACCTGATCTTGAAAAATTTTTGCCAGTGTTGGCAACAATTTCTTCGAATGCGCCGTTCATCGGATTATTGGGAACAGTATTGGGTATCATGAAAGCATTTAATGATTTGGCCCAAGCCACAGATGCAGGACAACAAACAGTCATGGCCGGTATTTCAACGGCCTTGGTGGCAACGGCTGCGGGTTTGTTTGTAGCGATTCCGGCCAGCATGTTTTACAATTATTTTACACGCAAAGTGCGTTCAGTTTTATCCAGTGTTGAATCAGTGAAAGAATTGGGTTTGGCTTACACTAAAACGATCACTAAATCGAAAGACCAATAACTATGGCTATGAAATTAGATAACGGTGATGATCTGCAATCAGAAATCAACGTTGTTCCGTTGGTGGATATTATTTTAGTTGTTCTGATTATTTTTATGGTCACAGCACCTATGATTATGAAGCCTTCGATCAATGTGAATTTGCCAAAGGCCGCCAGCGGCGAAGCCACTGTGCCCAGCAAATTAAATATTACGATTGCACCAGACGGCAAATTAAATCTGGATGGAAAAAACGTCGAAGACACCGAAGTTCAAGCACGTGCTATTGAAGAATTTAAAAAAAATCCAGACGTGCAAGCAATAATTTCTGCTGACAAAGACGTGCCTCACGGACGCGTCGTTTCAGTTTTGGATATTGTTAAAGGTGCTGGCGTCAAAAAATTCGCGATCAGTATCGATAAAAAATAAATTCAGTTTATTTAGCCTTAGGTATTTCTACGACGGTCTCAGCTGTAGCTGTGGCTGTCGATTGTTTCAAAAGTTCTAAATTAGGCTCGGTTTCATTTTGATCTAAGATGACTAATTTAAAATTTCGTTTGTGCAATTCATATAAAAATTGCGGCAAAATTTCTGCGGATCGTCTGTGAATATCGTGAAATAAAACGACGCCTTTGTTGTATTTATCGATACTTCTTAGGGCGCTGACCAAAACTTCTTTACTTGTAAACGGAATGCTTTCCGATCCAACTTTTTGATTGTAGCGCCAGTCATTTGAATCAGCATTCCATGACATTTCAAGTACGCCAGATTTTTTTAAATAGTTTGAAGTCAATGCGCGATTATCGCCGTACGGAAATCTGAAAAATGGTGCGATTTTACCAATGGTTTTGCGTATTAAATTATAAGTATCAACAATTTCTGAAGTCACTTGATCGTCAGTTAATAGTCGCCCTTTATTATTTTTTCTACAAACTTCTGTATTATTTAAACACGAATGGCTCCATGAATGGTTGGCGACAACATGGCCTTCGCTCGAAACATCTTTGGTAACCTCAGGATATTTGTAAATTTGCTTACCTAATTCAAAGAACATTGCTTTTGCGTTGCCAGCTTCTTTAAGAGTTTTCAGTATTGATGCCGTAAATGCGCTGTGTGGTCCGTCATCAAAGGTCAGAATGATTTCTTTTTCACCAACGGAGGCATTGTATTTATTAAAATTTAAATACTCCTCACTATTGATGACTTTAGTTTCTAATTTAAAATCAATATTTGAAGCTTCTTTTGAGTAGGCATCTGTTGAATATTTTAAACCAGCGCGGTCGTTCAGGCTTTGCGCATTTAATCTGGAAATCAATAAATCTTTACAATCTTTAACAAGCGCAGAATTTTCTTCGCTGCGAATTTCGGTTTCAAAAATTGACAAAGTATCATCACTTAAATTTTTAAATGCTGCACATAAATCTTTTTTTATTTTTAAGGTATCCGCATCAGATTCGGCTTCGGTCGTTTCTTGCCGCAGGTTTTCAAATAAAAACTTCGGATGATAATCCGAAGTTTCCCAATCAGTATGGGTTGTCGACTCAGCATTGGCTTCAACGCTGGATTGAATGTTTGTTTGGATGCTTGCGGCATTGCGACCACATGACATCAATGAAAATAAAACGGCTGTAGAAAGTATTAAACGTACCATACTGAAACACTTTGCGAATCGCGGACCAATCTCAAAACTGCTATATTGGGTCCCACAAAAAAGAAATGTCGAAGTGTTTTACACTGAGACGCTATACGCTTTTTTCATTCAAAATGTTCATTGATTAGCCGACAAGATAAACAATGAAACGCAGATATAAAATTCTTTTATTGCCCACGTTTGTGCTGTTCACTGTCAGTGCGTATTCAACATTCGCGCTTTTGGCCAAAGAAAATCCACTTTCGATATCTAAGACGAAAAAAACAATATTGACCGCAGCGCCAATTAAAAAACGTAGTGTTGCGTCTGTGCAGTCAGAACAAACATTAAAATTTGATTGCACCAAAGAAACACAGTCTGCAAAAGTTTATACTCCGCAAGTGTTCATAAAATTTGAAAACTGTCCTATGGTTGCGACAATTCAACAGTTAAAATTGCTCAACGAAACAAATAAATACGCGGCGCAAATGTTTCGTCCGCAGCGTAATTTAATTGCCACAGATTATATTCAGTTATCAAAGGGCGAAAATATTTTAAAATTTGAAATCAGCCTAAACGACAAGCAAAAAAAGACGCAAATCATCAAAATTGACAGACAAAACGCTGAAATTCAGTGACATAACTGACAGGTTTTTTTAACTTCATTCACTTGTGATGACTGAAGTAAATAATACAACTCCTCATTTTATGACAGATTATAAAAAAAGATCTGATGTGCACATTGCCCGAAAAATTTGGCATGTGACGACAGTTTTTTTGATGTTCTTGTGTTGGAATTTTCTGCCGTTCTGGATTTGCATGAGCTTGTTGGTGATCGGTTGGATTGCTTTCGTCCCTGCCGATATCATCCGACTTAAAAATCCTGAGTTAAACACAATGATCGCAAAATCATTTAAATTGATCATGCGTCAAAATGAACTAGATCGTCTTGCGGGCACGACGTATTTAATCACGGGTACAATTTTAATCGCTTCATTATTTCCGAAATCTATCGTCAGCTTAAGTTTATTATTTTTAGCCTTTGCCGATCCCATTGCAAGCTACGTCGGAATTCGTTTTGGTAAAGATAAAATTTTTGGTCATAAATCTGTTCAAGGTTTTATGGCGGCATTTGTTGTTTGCAGTATTTTAACGTACACGTTTTTATACGTTTTTAATATCAACGAATATATTTTGATTGTCAGTTTGCTTGCGGGCCTTATAGGTGCACTTGCTGAATTAATACCCGTCGCAAAGCTGGATGATAATTTCACAATGCCTGTTATTTCAAGCATTGGGTTGTTTATTGTTTTTTATCTTTTTAATATTAAAATTTAACAATCACGGTTTTATTCAATCAACCTTTCCAGACAGGAATCTTAAATGGAAAATTTTAACGAGCTCGAAGAAAAAACATCAGCCGGCAAAAAAGTCGGCATGTATGTGTATGTTTTACCTAACATGATGACGATCGCAAATTTATTTTGTGGTTTTTATTCAATCCTTCAAACCTTTGCTGGCGAATATAAAAATGCTGCAATCGCTATTGTTGTAGCTGCTATCTTTGATCAGCTGGATGGTCGATTGGCCAGATTAACTCGCGCCACTAGCCAATTCGGTGCCGAGCTGGATTCATTGTGCGACGCCGTCAGTTTCGGAGTTGCTCCGGCGTTATTAGTCTATCAATGGGCGCTTTTACCATTTGGTCGCTTGGGTATGATGGCTTCATTTTTATTTGCGGCGTGCGGAGTTTTGCGATTGGCACGCTTTAATGTCCAAGTCGGTGTCGTTGAAAAAAATTATTTTCAAGGCCTGCCGATCCCGATGGCGGCGGGTATTGTGGCTTCGGCATTTTTGGCTTTTAATGATATGGCTTGGGAGGCGAAAGCCAATAAAGGCCTTTTGTGCATGATGATTTTGTTGGGCTTGGTGATGGTTTCTAATTTCAGATACCGTTCATTCAAAGATCTTGATTTAAAACAACGATTACCATTTCGTTATTTAATTTCTGGCGTGATTCTTTTATTTCTGGTCGCACTTCGCCCCGAAGTAATGCTATTCGTTTTATTTTTTGGTTATGCCTTAACGGGTGCGATATTTGGAATTTTACGTTTGGGTAAAAAACATAAACAAATTCCAGCCAGCGTTTATGCACCAGCTCAAGTGAACGAAAAAGACCTGCAAGAAGAACACGAGGACTAAATGAAAACTTGGAAGCGCCCCTTAAAAATTGGTCTTGTCGGAGCTACGGGTTTCGTTGGCGAAACATTCATAAATATTTTAGAAGAATATGCTCAGCCAATTTTAGAATTGCGTCCTTTCGCGAGTTCAAATTCAGAAGGGCAAAAGTTAAATCTGAATGGTAAAGATTGGACTGTTCAAGTTCTAAAACCAAATTGTTTTGATGGCCTTGATATGGTTTTTTTCAGCAGCGGTGATGATATTTCAAAACAATGGGCGCCCGAAGCCGTCAATGCTGGAGCCTTCGCTATTGATAATTCAAACGCTTTCCGCATGAATCCTGAAATTTTATTGGTCGTTCCCGAAGTGAACGGAAATTTGTTAAATCAGAATTCGAAACCACAAATTATTTCAAATCCAAACTGTTCAACGATTCAATTGGTCGTGGCGCTAAAGCCTTTATCAGACAAATTCGGTATCGATGATGTGACAGTGTCAACATACCAGTCCGTCAGCGGGGCTGGTCTTCCGGGTTATGAAGAGCTCTTAGAGCAAACTCAAAATTTTCAAGACCCTGACCAGGAACCTAAAGTATTTCCGAAGCAAATTTTATTTAACTGTATTCCGCAAATTGGTTCATTCGGTGACGATGGTTTTTGTACAGAAGAAATTAAAATCATGAACGAGACCAAAAAAATTATGGCGCTGCCAGATTTAAAAATCTCGGCCTTCACGGTCAGAATTCCTGCGCTGAATAGTCATTCAGAAGCTGTTTGGGTCACATTAAAAAAAGACGACATCACGAAACAACAAATTCTAAATGCCATGGGTGATTTCGACGGTATTGCCGTGATGGATTCGGACTATCCGACGCCATTGGAAGTCTCTGGCGAAGACCCCGTGTTTGTTGGCCGAATTCATCAAGATCTGCAAAATAAGAAGCGCTGGTTGATGTGGGTAGTTTCAGACAACCTTAAAAAAGGTGCTGCGCTGAACGGTCTGCAAATCGCAGAACATTTGTTCTGCGATTAAATTCGTACCGAGCGCCGAAAAAGTCATAAATTCGAGTTGCCACGACTATGGTCGCATGATGCAATAACAGCGTGAAGTTCAAAGCAGCACTGACATTAATTTTTGGATTATTTTTTTCAGTAAATATTTTTGCTGCATTAACTTTAATTGGCGTTAGCGGAGTCAGCAATTTCGATTCTACCGCAAAGAAAATATACGCCGGAACCACAGGAGCCTGCCCCGGTGGTGGTGACGCAAATTCAACATGTAACACATGTGTTGATCAGACTGCAGGCGGATTAAAGCCGTGTAATCAAAAAAATATTCACTCCGGTCTTCGAGTCAATTTTTCAGTCCAAAGCTCAACGGATCTAACTGGTAAAACGATTACGCTATCTGTTGCCGATGCAACAACTGTGAATTCTGTTGCCACAATTCCGGGTGGCGCAGCAGGAGCTACAGTTTCGATTTCAACGACATGGTCAGAATTCTGTGGTCGTGTCAGTGGTATGAACAGCACCTGTGCGATGACTTCGTCTGGTGATCAGACGGTCGCAAACGATAAATCTTTTTTTATCGATGTCGATGAAAATGCAAATGGCTCAATTGACCCCAGCACAGAACGTTTGGCTGTAGCTGTTAACTTTCACGCGATCAGTACAACAAACACAGGGCTTCATTCGCAACCATTTTGTGCCAGCAGCGCAGCAGCCGGCTACGGTTTGTGTTTTTATGCTCTTGAAACCGGAGATTCTAAATTAGTTATTTTGGGTGACCCGACACCGTTAAGTAATTCATCGCCCCCCAGCAGCTCACCCGCATTTCAAGCTGTCGCGTTTTTTCCATTTGTTCAAGCCACAGGGATAACAGCAACAGGTATCAGCAATGGTCAAGTGCAACCTGTTTTTAAAAATTTTGCATCAACTTCTGACTTATCACTGCAAGGTGATCCGTATATTACGGGTCTGACGAATTTTGAACGGTATTGCGTTTTTGCAGGCCAAATGAATTTGGCGCAAAATATTTTTGGCTTTACAACAACTTCACTCGATGCCAGTAAAATGTGTAAAGAAACTTCAGAAGTCGTAGGCCTTCTGGATGACAAACATTGTTTTATTTCAACGGCTGCATTTGGTTCTGATATGTCAACCGAAGTTCAAATTTTCAGACAATTTCGCAATACTTTTTTATTAACAAATAAATACGGCGCTGAATTTGTAAAATTTTATTATAATGTGGGACCTAAAGCAGCTGTGTTTATTTCGGATTCTGAATTTTTAAAATCAATCACGCGTGCGGCATTGTATCCATTGGTGGCTTTTTCGTGGATCTCTTTAAATTATGGAATTTTACCAGCACTTTTGGTTTTACTATTAACTCTGATTTGTATTTTTAATTTGCGTAAAAAATTCGGAGCATTGTTTGCTTCAAGGAAATTCCGTGAAAAATTTAATTAGACTTTTAGTCGTCAGTCTCATTTTTATTATATCAACACAAACTTTCGCAGTTGATTCGGGTTTGAAAAAGACCCAACATGCAGGTGCTGCTGACGGTTTAACTCGTATTGATAAAGATGGCGTTTATATTTATGATACAAAAAATGAATTAAAAAATGAATCCAGTCATATTCGTGTTGGCTCTGCAGACCATCCAGAAATCACGGTTCAGGTTGCGGATGTAAATGGCGTCGTGTCAGATATCAGTTTCAATGACATCTATTCAGGAGCCTCGAAATTAACAATTGGCTATGATTACGAATATTTTTTCACGCAGACGGGTGGAAAACTTGGTGTGCAATTGGGTTTCGCTGCACAGTACGCACAAGGCCAAGGCCGTTTAGTCATTGACCCATCAAAATCCTCTGTAGAAAAATTCTCTTTCTTAACAATTCCGTTGTACGCGGGCGCTGCGTATCGGTTTGAATACAAAGACAAACAATTATTTGCTCCGTACATTTCCGGTGGCGGAGTGTACATGGTCCTTGCCGAAAAACGTGAAGACCGTTCAAAAATTAATGCCATCGGTGAACCTGGTTTTTACGGTGCTGCGGGAATTTTATTTAATATCACGGCCATGGATCGTGAAATGGCCAGCGATTTCGACAGTGAATATGGCATCAGCAATTTATGGATTAATTTAGAATTTAAAACTGTGAACGTTTCGTCGGATGTTTTTGATTATCAATCCAATTATATCCAAAGCGGCTTAAGCTTCGATTTTTAAAACAAATGAACGAAAAAAAAACACGCATTAAATTCACATTATCCTATGACGGAACTGATTTCTGCGGATGGCAACGTCAAAGTCTTGAACGTGAAACGAATCAAACAGAAAAACCAAGCCTTAGTCGCACAGTCGAAAATGCGTTAGAGAAAATTTTTAAACATTCGATCGCATTGGGTGCGTCAGGCCGTACAGATGCAGGAGTGCATGCCGTGAATCAAGTCGCACATTTTGATACAACGATGACGGTTGAACAACTGAAGCGATTAAATTTGTCTCGTGCTGCGGGTTCGTTTTTGCCGCCAACAATTGTGATTAAAAAAACTTGGATAGCGCCCGATGAATTTCATTCAACTCTATCTGCAGAGAAAAAAACCTATAGATATTTAATTTACAATTCAAAAACTCCCAGTGCTTTTTTTCACAGAACAATGGGCTACGTAAATCAGCCGCTGGATTTAGATTTTTTAAATCAGTGTTCAAAACATTTGATCGGGCACCATGATTTTAAAAGTTTTCAATCGGTCGGAACCGATGTTGCCACCACGGATCGCACTATATATAAGGCCAAGTGGCGTTGGCTACGTCCAGATATTGCCGAATTTTCAATCACAGGGTCGGGTTTTTTAAAACAGATGGTCAGAAATATTGTGGGAACCGAGCTGCTTTTGGTCAGAAAAAATCAAAAATCTGAAAAAATGGCCGATATCATTGCATTCTGTGATCGAAAACAGGCTGGACCCCCAGCCGAGCCTCAGGGTCTGTATTTAATGAAGGTTTACTATCCGCAAGACCTTGACAATAAGTGCTTGGGACTCTAAAACAATCATTCATTTTAGTACTAGGTTGGAGAACGTATGAAAAGTTTTAATGCAAAAACAGAAGACTATATTAATAATCAAAAATGGCACATCGTTGATGCTTCAGGGCAGCGTTTAGGTCGTATAGCAACTCATGTTGCTAACATTTTACGTGGTAAAAATTTACCAACGTACACACCACATGCTGATGCGGGCGGTTTTGTTGTAATCATCAATTCAGATAAAATTGAAATGACGGGTAACAAGTGGACAACTAAAAAATATTATCGCCACTCAAGATTTTTCGGTTCATTAAAAGAAAAAACAGCAGAACAAATGCGTGATCAAGATTCTACGTTCATTATTTCTGAAGCTGTTCGCGGAATGCTTCCGACAAATATTTTATCAAAGACATTAATTACAAAATTAAAAGTTTACACAGGTGCTGAGCATCCTCATGCGGCTCAGAAACCAGAAGCTTACACAATCAAGCCTAAAGCTCAGAAATCATAGGAAAAGGGATAGAAAATGGCAGCTGCTGAAAAATTCTTTTATGCAACAGGACGACGTAAAACAAGTTCTGCTCGTGTTTATTTAAAACCTGGAAAAGGCAATGTAAGTATCAACGGAAAAACGTCTGATGCTTATTTAACTCGTATGCAATCACGTATGGTGATCATGCAGCCCATCGAATTATTAAATCAGGCTGGTAAGTTTGACTTAACAGTTATGGTTGCTGGTGGCGGAGAATCTGGCCAAGCCGGAGCTATTCGTCACGGTGTTACTCGTGCATTAATCGCTTTCAACCCTGAATTCAAAGGTGAATTGAAAAAAGCTGGTTTTGTTACGCGTGATCCTCGTATGGTTGAGCGTAAAAAATACGGTATCCGTGGTGCTCGTCGCCGTGGTCAGTACTCGAAGCGTTAAAATATTGTATGGATTTTTGTCTTGTTGTTCGACAAGACAAAATGAAATTAATAACATTTTTAAAAAAAAGGTCTGGAAACAGGCCTTTTTTTTATTTTATCAAAAATACTATTTAGTTTATCAGAAAATCCTGTTAAAATTTTGTTAAAGCAAGATGTAGCCAAGATGGTTACCGAAGGGTTTTATGACAGAATCAGAATCATTCCAGTTAGCACAATTTTTAAAACAAAAACGTCTAGTGACAGGATTGTCACAAAAAGATATCGCCGAAAAATTAGGTTATTCGACGTCACAGTTTATTTCGAACTGGGAACGTGGTGTTTCGCAACCCCCGTTGCACACATTACGTAAGCTGTCTGAATTGTATAAAATCAATGCCGATGAAATGTTTAACGTATTATTAAAATCAACAATAGCTCAGGTTGAAGTTGATTTGAAACGTAAATTTTATTCGAACGAAGCACCGATTTAAAGTGTATCATATTGATACAAACAGAATTTTTTACAATTTTTTTTCAACAGTTTAAAATATTCGGTCTGTTTCAGTCGTTTTTTCTTTAGAAATAGTACGTTCGTGTCGATATGAGAATATGTCAAATGCTCGTCAATTAAAACGCGGTGAATTTTTATTCAAAGAATCTGATAAGATTCAAACTGTCTACATCGTACAATCGGGACAATTGAGTCTGCAATTTTTCAAAAATAAAAAAAATGTTGAAGTCATGACAGTATCAACAGGTTTTGTATTCGCTGATCCAATTGTTTTGGGTATGCCTCAGTACACGTATTCTGCAATGGCTTCGCAAGAAACCAAAGTTGTTGAAATCCCCATCGAAGCTTTCCGCAGTCAGTATGAAAGTTTCCATCAAATTTATAAAACGTTTATTAAAACTTCAATTGAGCGTTTGAAGTGGGCGATGACTGAAATTAAAAATAAAAAATCTGACAAAGATATGGTTGCCTGCGCATCCGAAGAAATACCAAGAGTTTTTGGTGTTGTGTTTCACGTTATGAAACACAAAGGTGTGATCGATGGGGCAAGCTGCAAAGTGGACTGGGCGACGTTCCGGCAATATTCGCAGAGAATTTTTGGTGAAAGTATAAAGCGAACAGAACAGGTGACGCAAATTTTAGTCAAATTAAAATTAGGCGAATATGTCATGACACCCAAAGATGAAGATGACGTCATGTCAAAACCAGAAATTGCTGCGTTTAAAATAAATGATTTAGCAGCGCTTGAGGCGTTTTTCGAATTTTATCAATATTATTATTATAAAGGTAATAAGCAAAATTTATTAAAGCCTGATGAAATTAATTTCAATGTATTAAATATTTTATTGATGGCTTTTCAAAAATGCGATGCCGACAAACTGGGTATTGTCAGTCGTGATTTGAACGAAGTGACAGATTTTTTCAAAGATTACGGTATTAGTTTTGGATCTGGTCAGTTAGCCGCACTGGAATTGATTGGTTTGTTTTGCAAACGAAAATCAGTATCTGCAACCAATCAAGTATTGTTGCAATTTGAACTGAAAGAATTTCAAAGTTTATTTAATTCTTGGAGGATATTGCGCGAAGTCGAAAAATGGAACGACAGAAATCTGGTCGATATTTACGAACAAGAAGATGCTCCAAAAAAGAAAATGCTGATTCTGGGTGGTGTCGAATGTGTATCCTGCAAACATGTAATGATTTCGGCTGCAAAGTTTTGCAGTGAATGTGGCGCTAAAACGGAAGCTCAGGCTATTGAATCCGAAAGGAAAGCTGCATGAGAAAAATTATTCTAGGTTTTGTTTTTTCTGTAATTATTTTATTGAGCTATCAAAACTGCGAAAAGTTAAATTACAAGCCATCTGAGCAATCAAAAAACAACACGAATTCGAATGCGATCACAAATTTAGCCAATGAAAATATCCAGTCTATACAATTTACATCGGCCGAAAATGTTTCTGTACAAAAAAATTTAAAAACTTACACGGTGATCAGTCAAAATTTATATTCGTTGAATTATCAAACAGGTGAAATTATCAAATCCATAGAAGTGGATTCGTCACAAAAAAAATATTGTTTATCAGCGGCGCTATTATCTGAATTGCATGGAATTATAGAGTCATCCAGTGTTTGCAAAACAGAAAACAAACTGCCGGCTGGTCAGGTTTGCACGATGGTATACATATCAGGCTATGCTCAGATCGTTACTAGCACCGAAACCCATGATTTGGGTTCAGGCTCGGATGGATGTTCGACAAATAAAATTGATTTCTGTGAAGCCAGTTCATCAGATATGTTGAAGGGCTGGTTTGCAGCTGTGAAAAATCAGTTGCAACAGTTAAGCTGTCAGTAGCAATTATTTATTCATTGAAATATAAATCAAAGTTTAAAGTAAAATTATTTTAAGCGATTTTGTTCAAGAGCGATCACATCCCAGTTACTAAAAACCGTTTGAGCAGCCCCTTTGACGACTCCAATAAGATATTCTTGTCCATTGATCGAAGCGAAAACAGCGGCACCGCTGTCACCGGGTGCAACTCTTGAAATTGATCGAGATTCAATTTGATAATTTTTTTGAGAGAATGAATTTAAGTACGCAAATTGTTTGGTGTCATTGCTAGAGATTGTTTCAATTGGATTTATACTGACAATATTTATTTTTGAATTTTGATCTAGGCTGGGCAAAGTTGTTGGCCACAATTTGGCGAAAGAAAAATCTGCAGGCAATAATAAATCTTGATCAAGAGTTACAGAAACAATATCTAAATCTGGCGGTATTTGTACTGACTGCGGATTGACTCCTATTAAAAAACGAACTTTTGCAGTTCGTGAAAATTTATTTTTAACGGCATAACCGATTCGAATGATCTGGCCATTTTTTTCAATATATTTATAGGCGCCGACCTCAATTTTAAAAGCCTCTCCGTTTAAAACTGTGCTTCTAGCGAAACAGTGTGCTGCGCTAATCAGTGTTCTTGAGTTAATAACAGTCGCATTGCAAAGGCCATCAACAATAGATCCGTCCTGATCAGGGCCGGGAACAAGTATCTGAACCACAGATTCGTGTGATTTTTTTTCCGCGGGTTGAGAGTTTGAAAGCGCAAATACGTTTGCAGAAATGATACAGATTGTAAGTGCCAAAAATATTTTTAACATATGATCTCCGAAGGTTAATTTAAAATTTTCTGATTTAAAAAATCACTGGCTTCTTTAATTTTTGTGCGATCGGGTACGGCACCTTGTGCAAAGTCAGGGCGACCGCCGCCTTTGCCACCCAAAATTTGTGCGAAATCTTTTAATAAAGTTCCCGCTTGAAATTGTGTCGTTAAATCTTTTGAAACAGAAATAATCACGGGGTGAGTGGAATCACCACGGCCTACGACGACAACGATGCCTTTTTGAATTTTATTTTTTAATTGATCAGACACTTGCGATAAAACTTCGCGGTCATCCAGCGCCAAATCTGCAAAAATATATTTTGCGGGACCCGTTGTTGAATTAAACTCTTTGGCTGATTTAAAAATTTCATCGACGTTGATTTGACTTGATTGAATTTTTTGAATTTCTTTTTGTAGCGATTTAATTTCTTCTTTTTTGTCATCGATCCATGTCGTTAATGACTTATCAGTGGCAATGCCAGAAGCATTTTTAGCAAGTTTGATGTCACTTGTATTTTGCATAAAATATTCGATCACAGCATCGCCAGTGATGGCTTCAATACGGCGAACGCCAGCGCTGACGCCAGATTCAGACATAATTTTAAAAGCACGAATTTGTGAAGTATTTTTCACATGAGTTCCGCCGCATAATTCAATCGAGAAAGCTTTTTCTGTCGTCGATATTTCGCCCATCGTAAGCACACGAACTTCGTCACCATATTTTTCACCGAACAGGGCCATGGCTCCGTTATCAATGGCTTTTTTGTGTGACATCACTTCGGCAGATACGGTGTGGGACGCAGAAATTTCTGCGTTCACAAGGTCTTCGATTTTTTTAATCTCGTCTGATGACACAGGTTTATTATGTGTAAAATCGAAACGTGTTTTTGTGGTATCAACCAATGATCCAGCTTGGGTCACATGATTTCCTAAAACTTTTCTTAAAGCGGCATGCATCAAGTGCGTTGCTGAATGGTTAGCAATCGTTTGTCTGCGTTCGATATTATCGACTTCGGTTGTTATTGTATCGTTTATTTTCAATGTACCTTCGGTAATTTCAATTTGATGTAAAAAAGAATTTCCTTGTTTAATACAATCATGGACCAACGCTTTGAAATTTTTCGCTGTTAAAATGCCGTGATCACCGACTTGGCCACCGCCTTCAGCGTAAAACGTGGTTTGGTCTAAAATCACAAACCCAGATTCATTTGTTTTTAATTCTTGGGTTTCAGCAGATCCATTTGAAAGGCCTAAAACTTTTGAATTTGCATTCAAAGACTCATAACCTAAAAACTTTGTAGGATGTGCAGATGAATATTTTTGACCAAATTCGATCACATGTTTCTCGTCAGATTTTAATGATTTTGATTTCCATGTTGATTTGGCTTTTTCTTTGGATGTCAGCATGATTTTATCAAACGCAATTTCATCAGATGTAAGGCCTGATTCTGCGGCCATTAAGCTGGTTAAATCCACAGGGAATCCATAGGTGTCATACATTTTAAATAAAATTTCGCCAGAAACTGATTTTTGATTTTGCGATTTTAATTTTTTAATTTCTTCGTGCAAAATACTGGTACCGTTATCGAGTGTCTGCAAAAATCGTGATTCTTCGTCTTTGATTGTGGATAAAATATGATTTTTGCGTGTTGATAACTCTGGGTAAAAATCTGACATCTGCGCAATTAAGGCTTCTGACATCGGAGTCAAAAAAGAATTCTCAGTTGAAAGTTTTCGACCGTAACGAACTGCGCGTCTGATGATGCGTCGTAAAACGTATCCGCGGCCTTCGTTCGATGGCAATGCGCCGTCAGCTAATAAAAATGAAACTGCGCGTGTGTGATCGGCCAATACGCGCATTGCAGATACGCGGTCAAAAATTTCTTTTTGTGTGCGTAGTACTTCTGGATCTGTTACGTAATCTAATTTTGAAATTTTTGAAGCGACGTTGAGCAGCGGTGCAAATAACTCTGTATCGTAATTTGAAAATTGTCCTTGTAGAGCTGCAACTAAACGTTCAAAGCCCATTCCGGTATCGACAGAGGGTTTTGGTAATGAAATTAAATTTCCGGGACTGGTTTCGTCGTATTGCATGAAAACTTGATTCCAAATTTCGACGTAACGGTCTTCACCGGCAGCGATTCCTTTGTAAGGGTCAGATTCTTTGCCGGCTTTGCTGCCGTGATCATAAAAAATTTCTGTACATGGACCGCAAGGGCCGACATCGCCCATGCGCCAAAAATTATCTTTGTCAAAACGAAAAATGCGATCTTTGGGAACGCCTTCTTGTTTGTGCCAAATGTCAGCGGCTTCGTCGTCAGAGATATGGCACGTGACGTACAATTTCTCTTTGGGAATTTTATATTCGTTC
>JAYTMM010000239.1:0-22550 GCA_043728555.1 Pseudobdellovibrionaceae bacterium | reverse complement strand
CAGCTGTCGACCAAAGTGGGCCGTACTGAGGAAACAATGGATATTTCAAATTCAAAAATCGGAGGAAACAATGTCAGAAGTTTTAGTGGTCGGTAGTCTTGCGTATGATTCTGTAAAAACTCCGTCAGGCTCTGCAGAAAAATCTTTGGGTGGATCTGCAAATTATTTTTCAGTATCAGCCAGTTTTTTTACAAGCGTTCGCGTTGTGGGTGTGGTTGGATCTGATTACCAAGATTCGGATCGTGAAATTTTAAAAAGCAGAAATGTCGATTTAGCTGGAATGCAAGTTGTAACAGGTGAAACTTTTCATTGGGCTGGCACATATGAGAAAAATTTAAATGAAGCTGTCACATTAAAAACAGAATTAAATGTGTTTGCTGATTTTAATCCTGAATTACCAGAAAACTATAAAAATTCATCGTATGTTTTTTTGGCGAATATTGATCCGGTTTTGCAATTAAAAGTTTTATCGCAAATTCAGAATCCAAAATTTATTGGTATGGACAGTATGAATTATTGGATCATGTCAAAAAAAGCAGATCTGATTTCTGTGATGAAAAAAGTAAACATCGTTTTCGTGAATGAAACCGAAGCTAAAATGTTAACTGGCGAAACAAACACAATTAAAGCGATTAAAAAAGTCAGCGATTTAGGACCCGAATTTGTGTGCGTTAAGCGCGGTGAATACGGATCGACTTTGTATTCGAAAAAATACGGATTTTTTCAATGCCCATCGTTGCCCGTTGAAACCGTTGTAGACCCTACGGGTGCCGGTGACAGTTTCGCTGGAGGATTTTTTGGTTATTTATCAAAATCTGTGACAGGTTCACCAACGTGGACAGATTTTAAAAAAGCGACCTTGGCAGGAACAGTGATGTCCAGCCAAACGATTCAAGATTTTAGTTTGAAAAAACTTATAAAAGTCGATGAAAAGCAATACACAGCATTATTACAAGAGCTTACAGAAACAATTTCTATTTAATTTAACTTAATTCAATTCAACAAATACCTTTCAAGCGGGCGCGTATCTTTATCATGATAAGCGCCCGTCTTGTTATCGCAGATACAAGAAATCTTGCGTACGTAAAACCAAAACTGTCTAAACATTTTTCACTTGCTAGCTCAATAACAGTATCGTCTCAATTTGATACGCCCAAACCCGATATATCAAAAGTGGTTTGGTTACAGTTTTGTAATGTAACTTAACAAAGATCTAAACAAAAGGGAGCTTCTATGAAAAAGTTAATGAAATACGTTTTACCAAGCTTATTAATGTCAGCAACATGCTTTGCAGACAAAGTTAAGCTGTTAGAAAAAAACGATGAAGCTTTACAGGCGCGTGTCGATTTAATTCAAAATGCAAAAAAAGAAATTTTTGTTGAATATTATGAAGTTGCCAGCGATTCATTATCGTTAACGGGATTGTCGATGTTACGTAAAGCCGCTGAGGGTGGAGTGAAAGTTAAAATTTTAATTGATAACATGCACAATTCATTAAGCGACGCTGAAATGGCTGCGGTTCTGGGAATTTCGGATTCAACAAAAGCCAGTGAAAATATTGAAATCAAAGTATTTAATCCATTACATAGTTTGAATCCATTGCATTTAACATATCGTAATCATGACAAACTGATGAACATCGATGGTGAAATGATGATTGTTGGTGGCCGAAACGTTGCCAAAAATTATTTTGGCAAGGCAAAATCAGCAGAGCTAAATTTTAAAGATGCAGATGCCTTAGTCGTTGGAGATGCCGCCAAAGAATCAAAGCAATATTTTATGGATTTATGGACAAAAAATCCAGAAGTAAAAAAAGTGAATTTGAATCGTTATTCATATGCTGGTTTGAATAACAACTGTAGTGGGGAAGACTCTACAAATTGTATCAATCAAAGAGAATCTGCCCTTAATGAAATAAAAGCAGCTCATGAAAAATTAAATGTCTATTTAGAAAAATTTATGTCAGGAAAAGCTTGGGTCAAAACTGAAGCGATCAGTGAAATGTTCAAAGATCTTGAGGATATTAAAAATGTTAAATTTGCTTACAGTGACCCATCGAAATCGATGAAAAATGTCGAAAATAAATTATCTGCACAAATTATGCAGTCGTTTTCATTGCATGCGAAAGAAAACATTTTAATTGTGACGCCATATTTGTATCCCACTGAAGACGAATTAAAATCTTTAGAAAAATTATCGGCAGCTGGTATAAAAATTAAAATTGTGACAAATTCGTTAGCCAGCACAGATGTGGTTTTAGTTCACGTCGCATATTTGTCGATCAAAAAACGTTTAACTGATATGGGTATTGAAATTTATGAATTTAAAGGCCCAGAAATTTTACACTGTAAAGGTGTTGTGATTGACGATAAAATTTCAATGATTGGTTCATTTAATTTTGATCGCAGATCGGCACTGATTAATCGTGAAATTGGTGTGCGCATTGGTGGTTTAAATGATGACGGGTCAAAATTTACAAAAGAATTTGTAAATTTTATTAACGAAGAAATTATCGCAAATTCAACATTGGTTTCAAAAGATAAAATTGAATACAGTACAAAAGATCTGGATGATGCGATTTCTGACAAAAAAAAGAAAGAGTTTGATGTTGAATTAAAAAACCCGATGTTACATTTCGAGTTTGGAAAAAAACAAATCTAAAAAAAAACTGCACATTGAATTGATCAGCTTGGAAAATCCGAACGAATAAAAAGGCTGTGTGTCGAAAGATTCACGGCCTTTAATTTTTGAATCGCTTCATCACCACCGCGATTAATCACGCACAACACATTAGAAATTACAGCACCAAGGCTTCGTAGATCCGCAGTGCTTAGAACAACTTGGCCACCTGATGTAACAACGTCTTCGATGATGCAAATGTTGCGTCCGCGGACGTCGATGCCTTCGGCGAATTGGCAAGTCCCATAATTTTTTGCTTCTTTTCGGACGAAGCAAACGGGCAGTCCTGATTTTAAT
This sequence comes from Pseudobdellovibrionaceae bacterium, assembly GCA_043728555.1. GTDB lineage: Bacteria > Bdellovibrionota > Bdellovibrionia > Bdellovibrionales > Bdellovibrionaceae > Pseudobdellovibrio. The sequence goes on along the minus strand of JAYTMM010000239.1, from coordinate 19,574 downwards.
GACAGTGCTGGTGCGATCGGCATGCCGCCCATTTCAAGGCCGGCTAAAATTTCGGTACCTTTTGGAATCATTGAAACCATATGATCTGCGATGGCATTTAAAATTTCTGGATTTGATTCCAGTCTGTATTTATCAAAATATTCATTCGATATTTTTCCGCTGCGTAATTTGAATTCTCCAGTCAGGTGACATGATTTATAAACTTTTTCTGCTAGGGTTGAGTGATTCATCATCAAATTCCTCCAATGAAAATTTCAGTTCAAAGTTTCGTTCATGGTGTCAGATTGTTTGGCTCAGTTTATGCTTATTTAGAAGTGTTGGAAAGGAACGTTGCTGCGTATGATGAACAAAGATAGCTTAAAACACATTCAAATCGAACCTAAAGTCATTAAGCCGATGAAGTCTGAATACCAAACTGTTCGTCTTTTCGCTATCTTAGGAGCTATGACATTGGCTTTGGTTTTATTCATCAGGTTTGTGCAAAATGACACTCATTCAAGTGCGGTACGTCAGCCAACAAGTTCAGTTGGTAATTTAGTGGGCATCGCAACAGAACCATCCAAAAAATAAAATTTAAAACTGTTTGTTATTTACGAAGTTGTTTTTTACGTAGCTGCCACTGATCGTGGGCGTATTTTCGCATGTCTTCGATGTTATCGAATTCGTCAACGATTTCGACGCCAAGTAATGTTTCGACAGTGTCTTCAAGTGTCACAAGGCCCGTAACCACACCATATTCATCGCAAACCAAGGCCAGATGATCTTTGGCCTTCACAAAAAAATCTAAAGCGTGGGACACCGACATTGTCTCTGATAGCGATGAAATGGGCACAATTAAATCGCGAATATTTTTTGTGTGCAAGTCTTGTGATAAAGCTTCTAAAATTTTATATCGATGTGTCAGTCCGATAATATTGTCTAATGAATCCTCGTAAACGGGAATTCTTGAAAAACGAATCGGGCGATATTTTTTTGAAACTTCTTCGACATTTAACGACGCATCCAAGGCCATGAAAACAGATCGGGGTGTCATGATGTCAGAAATAAAAATTTTATCCAACATCATTAAATTTTTGATGATCAAAGATTCTTTGGATTTTAGAGTGCCTTCTTCGACACCGATTTCTGCATTTTTGACCATTTCGTCACGGGTCATGTCTGGTTCTTCGGACGGTGAGGTTAAGGCTTTTGAAATATATTCTGAGGCTTTGACGAAGGGATAAAGACCTACGATCATGATCTGCACACTGTAGGCCGTAAACATGGCCAGTGATTTAGAATTATTTTTGCCAATTGTTTTAGGTAAAATTTCTGAAAAAATCAAAACCATAAATGTTAAAAATACTGAAAATACAGTCACCCAAGCTTCGCCGAATTCGTGTTGCACTTGATACGCAATCCATGCCGAACCCAAAGTGTGTGAAATTGTATTCAAAGTTAAAATCGCAGATAAAGATTTATCTGCATTATCAGTAATGTTTTGCAAAAGCTTACCTGATTTTGGATTTTCTTCGGCTTCGACAGCAACGAATCCCGGTGATAACGATAATAAAACCGCTTCGCAAAGTGAACACACAAATGAAACTAAAATGACTAAGATGAAGGACGTTATGATGATAAACATGAGCGATTAGTTTAGCAGATTTGTTATTCGCTGGCACGGAACATTTATTTGACCAGACAACGCTATGCACGTCTTTGGTCCTGACGTGCCCTGTTTTGGGATCATATTGGTTTTAAAAACTACAAACTCTGTTTGGTTTTCTGAATCCAATCAAAATAGACTGGATTCATCACGTTCGTGTAAATGGCAAAGCCGAAACAGTCGATTTTATTTTTTGGATCAAGTTTGTCTTTGTCGGCAATATCCCAGCTGTTGCCAGAAACAATCCCGATGGTTGAATATTTTTTTGTGGTTGGGTTGAAAATCATTCCAGGGCCACCAGAATCACCGCTACAAATGCCTTTTTCGTCGTGTTGATCAATTCGAATTGTAAATTGATTGATGTCATAATTTGATATCATTTTTGTAATTTGAAATAATTCGCCCAGATTTTTTTTTGTATCTGCATCTGACAACGCATTTAAATTACTGCGCATACCAAAGCCAGCCATTGTAAATGCCATTGTTGATTGTAAATCACTGACGACAGCCAGTTCAGTCACGTATTCTGGAGGCAGAGGATTTTTTAATACAATTAAAGCCAGATCATCAGGCGCTCCACCTGTGACATTTTTTTTATAAGTCGGATAGGTCACAATTTTTTCAGCGGCATACCAAAGCTTGGGATCAAATTTTGATTTCCATGGTTTTAAACCTAAAATAATAAAAATAGAATCAGGCGTTTGATCATCTTTGGGGTCAAGGGCTTTCACGCAGTGGGCCGCTGTTAAAATAATTTTATTTGTAATCGCAGAAGCTGTGCATTGGCCACTTTGGCTGGCCGTTGATCCGCCACTGGGTGTTTTTAATAATTTAGCACCAGTGGCTAAAAATAAAACTTTTTTTGAAATTGGATTTTGATCTGTGACTTCAGCGCCATTTAAAATTTTTTGTTCTGAAAGCTGAACGCCGTCGTATCTTTTCATTGCTCGATCACTGCAGCCGAACAAACTACTGGTCGCACCAAGCATAAATAATAGAAATAAAATTTTTATAAACCCTGTATCATTCTTCGACACTTGAACTGACATTGAAACCCCCCGGTTTTGGTTCTAAATCAAACTGGCTCCTGCGGAGCCAAATTAAATTTAAACCATTGTCTTGTTTTAAGAATAAAGCAAAGGTCAGGCCATTCGGCCTGCAGCCGGTAGTGCCAAAGGGCGTGTGGAAATTTTTGCCGTCTGACGAAGGTGTATTTTTTTGAGATATCACATGCTGTTATTTGGTTCTGTCCTGTGAACAGCGTAAAATAAAATTGTGGTACGTCTATCTGCGAAGTCCTTAAAAACACTGTCCGTTTTTTACTTTCTGATTTTAATGATCGGAATGTTGTCGGGTTGTCCCAAAAATATTTTAGCTGGCAAAGCTTCAAAAATTGATCCCGGTCATTTAATTACAGCACCGCTTGCATTTTTATTAACGTCAGTTGTTGCAGGTGATACGACAGCAACCGTCAGTTTTCCGGTTGTAACGAATGCCGCAAATTATGTGACCTCGTACAAATTAGCCTCATCAACAGTTTGGATCGCATTTTCAACAGCGACCGCATCACCAGTGACCGTTACGGGTTTAACAGACGGTTTAATTTATGATTTCAAAGTCACAGCGTCGAACGTTGCGGGCTCTGCAGATTCAAATATTTTACAAGCGACACCAAATACTTTTCCTGATCCATTTTTATTAACTTCAGTGGCGGCTGGCGATCAACAAGTTTTTGTAACTTGGCCAAACACAACGGGTGTGGGCCCCATCAATTATATTGTTCGTTACGGAACAACAGCAGGTACATATTCAACAACTGTAACAACGTCTGCAGTCAGCCCATTGACCGTGAACGGTTTAACAAATGGAGTGACTTATTATTTCAGAGTTTTTGCTGCAAATTATATTGGTGAAACTCAATCATTAAATGAAATTGCAGTTGTACCAACATCGTTGCCGTCGATTCCAATGGGATTATCTTTTGCGGGCTCATTAGGTACGACATGTTCATTTGGGTGGACAGCATCAGTGGGGATTCCGCCAATTGTGTATTCAGTGAAGCAAGCCTTTGCACCAACATCAGCGGCGACGTCGGGAACGGCCATCGGCAGTTGTACTTTGATAACGCCTACGGCCTGTGTGGTTTCAGGTTTAACGGCCGGAGTCAGTTATAATTTTGCAGTCGAAGCCAGTAACGGCGCAGGCAGTTCTGGTTTTTCGACGGATCTTGCGTGTAATCCAGTGCAAAATTCTTTTACGATGACAAGTGCGGCTCCGACGTCATCGATTTCTGTTGATGTTGCGTATCCTGCAGTCGTGGGTGCGACGTCATACACAACAAAATATTCTTTGATTGCAGGTACTGCGAACGCAGGAGCGATTGGTTGTAATGCAATTGTAGGTACAACGTGTTCAATCACAGGATTAAATCCGAACACGACATATTATTTTATCACAACAGCAAATTCATCCAGTTCAAGTGTGACAGCGTCTGCTGAATTAACAGCGACGACACCGAGTGTGCCAACGTTGCCGCTCAGTTTTACCAATGCGGGTTCAACTGGGACAACGTGTTTATTTAATTGGTTAGCATCAGGCGGAACTCCGGTGATTACTTACACCGTGAAGCGATCAACAACATCAGGCGCGTCTGATTCGACGGGCAGTCCGGTCGCAGGTTGTAATGCAGTTTCTGGTGTTACGACGTGTTCAGATACTTCTATGGTCGCAGGAACAACTTATTATTATTCAATGCGCGCTACAAACACCGGTGGATCATCGGCCGCAACTTCAGAGGTCAGTTGTATAGGAATTCAAAATCCATTTTCAATCACCAGTGTTGTGCAATCGAACAGTCGATTAACTTTAACTTGGCCAGCGGTGACGGGTGCTACGGCATATACTGTTCGGTATGGTTTTTCATCAGGAAGTTATTCGTTAATTTCAAGCACGACAGCAACAAGCCCTTATCAAATTAATGGATTGGCGAACGGAACACCTTATTATGTGATGGTGACGGCGACAAATTCTTCGTCGACACAAGACGCTGCCGCAGAAGGTGTAGGTACGCCGTTCAATTCTCCGCCGGTGGCATTGCCGATTACGCCGGCCAGTTTTAATGAAGATACAAATAGCACGATGACTTTATCGTACACAGATGTTGAAGGTAACAATCCATCCAGTTGTGCCTTGTCTGCGATGACGAATGTGACATTGATCACACCATGTGCGTGTGCGGGGCCAGTGTGTACTGTGACTGTCAAAGGTACGACAGATTATTACGGTGCTGGCAGTTTTAATTATACATTAACCGATGTTGGTGGAGTTTCAAATTCAACAACAGCAACATTAAATATTTTACCGATCAATGATGCGCCCGTTTTGTCATCGGTGTTAGCGCAATCGACAACCGAAGACGTGCCAATCGTTGTGAATTTTACTTTAAGCGATATCGATAGTATTGTCAGTTGTGCATCGTTAAATGTTGTAGGCACTTCATCAAATACATCATTGGTTTCAAATGCAGCGATTGTGATCGGCGGAACAGTTCCGAATTGTACAGCGAATATTACCCCTGTTGCGAATCAAAACGGAACCACAAATATCACCTTAACGGCCAGCGATAATGGAACACCCAATTTGCAAGATGCAAAAACATTTTCATTAGCAGTAACAGCGGTCAACGATGCTCCAACGATCAGTACAATATCGGCACAAACAACGAACGAAGACACGGCAAGCACTGCAATTGCATTTACAATTAATGATGTTGATACAGCGCTAACTTGTGCTAGCAGCGTGACTGCGACATCCGGCACGACGGCAATTATTGCAAATAGTGGTTTGGTCATTGGTGGAACGGCACCGAATTGCACGATCACTGTGACGCCGGTTTTAAATCAAAATGGTGGGCCAGTTGTGATTACGTTGTCACTCACTGATGGTATTATCGCAGCACCGATCATAACAACATTTAATATGACCGTGAACGCAGTCAATGATGCTCCAACGATCAGTACAATTTCAAATCAAACAATTAACGAAGACATTCCGACGGGTTCACTAACGTTTACAATTAATGATGTCGACAGCACGCTCAGCTGCACAACCGGAGTCGTAGGAACTTCGTCGAATACGACAATTATACCGAATGCAAATATTGTAATTACAGGTACTGCGCCAAATTGTGCTGCCGTTGTAACACCAGCAGCAAATCAAAATGGTGGGCCAGTGACTGTGACATTGACCGTCAGTGATGGAGCAAGCGGTACAACAACGACAACATTTAATGTCACGGTGGTTTCAATTTTAGATATCACTTCAATTACATTACCTGCCAACGCAGTTTATGCTCAAGCACAGAGTATGGATTTCGCCGTGAATTTCGAAGGCAACGTGAATGTCACTGGAACTCCGAAATTGGCGCTGACTGTGGGTTCTGTGGCGCGCACGGCAGATTACGTTTCTGGCAGTGGTACAGCAGCATTATTATTTCGATATGTGCCATCAAATATTTCAGCGACCGATGATTACGACAGCGACGGAATTACATTTTCTTCGACAAATTTAACAATGACGGGTGCAACGATTGTTGATTCAAGCAGTTTGTTAGCGGCAACAGTTTCATTTACGGCCGGAGTCACAACAGGAATTTTAGTTGATGCCAGAACATATACATACAGTGTGGCTTATTCTGCAAATCACGTGAATGAAAATGTAGGTTCAGTTACGGCAACGTTAACGATGTCATTGGCTCCGCTGATTCCGTTGACGTTTCCGATTCAAATTTCCGGCACAGCAACGGCGGGCAGTGATTACACGACTACGCTGGGTGCAACTATGGTTGTTGCCGCAGGTACGACAACAGCAACAGGTACGTTCACGATTATTGATGATGCCGTCATGGAAAATTCAGAAAGTATTATTATAAATGTTGATGAGCCTTCGAATCGAACACAGTATTTGGGAACTTCTTCGGTGGCAGTGTTAACAATTAATGCCAATGACAATGTCAATTACCCGACGCAAATCGGACAAACTGCGTATTCAACATGTGCGATCAATCAACTGAATAAATTATTTTGTACGGGTGCTAATGATTTTGGTTTATTAGGTGTCGGTGATCTGGATTATCGAACGGCGTTTACGGCGGTTGATGCAGCCAATGATTATTCTATTGTTGGTGCAGGTTCTGCGGGAGCGTATTCATATTCAAATTGTGCCATCACAACAGCTGGAGTTTTAAAATGTTGGGGATACAATACGTACGGTGGAGTTGGTGACGGAACAACAACACACAGAAATTCACCTGTCGTTGTTGACAGCGGTGTCAGTTATTCAAAAGTTTCTAATGGTTATCACGGCGCCTGCGGTATTACTGTCGCAGGAGTTTTAAAATGTTGGGGATACAATAATTATTATCAAGTCGGTGACGGTACAACGACAAGCCGCACATCACCTGTGGTTGTTGATGCGGGAACAAATTATTCACAAGTTGTTCGCGGAATTTATAATACATGCGCAATTACAACAGCTGGCGTTTTAAAATGTTGGGGTTATAATGCCTTCGGCACAGTCGGTGACGGCACAACCACTGATGCAACATCGCCAACCGTGATTGATTCGGGCACAACGTACGCCACGCTGACAAATTCTTTGACGTACACAACGTGTGCGATCACAACAACCGGCATTTTAAAATGTTGGGGCCAAGGCACCAACGGGCAAATCGGTAACGGTGCCAGCGCAAACAGATTAAATCCTACGATCGTAAACAGCGGTACCAGCTACAGTACAGTTTCAAACAGCCAAAATACAGCGTGTGCAATTACAACGGCCAGCGTTTTAAAATGTTGGGGTCTTGATCGAAATTTTAATATTGGTTTAGGTGTAAATTCACCAAATACCAGTCCGCAAACAATACATTCAGGCGAATCTTTTTCGCAAGTGATTGTCAGCGATTCGCGAATGTGTGCGCTGAATTCTTTGAACGTTATGAAATGTTCAGGGCAACGGCTGATGGGTCAAATGGGTGATGGTTTGGTTTCACAATTTCACAGTTTTACATCTGTGCCAGCTTTAGATGCCTATTCTGTACTGAGTTTGTCGGGTCAATATATGACGGCTGGAATTACATCAACAGGAACATTATGGTCATGGGGATACGGACGAACTTTAACAGTGGGTACCGATTTCTCCGGAGATTCTTCGGCACAAGATATGATTATTAATCCAGTGCAAGTTGTTGTGACATCAACATTTACAAAAGTATCTAAAGGCAATCGTCACACATGTGCGATCAGAGCCGATCAAAAATTATATTGTTGGGGTTATAACACCAACGGAAACATTGGTGATGGAACTCTTGTGAACAAACAGACTCCGGTGGCCGTTGATGCGGCCAATAATTACACTCAAATTGCTGCCGGAAATTTCTTTACGTGCGGAATTTTATCCAGCGGTGTTTTAAAATGTTGGGGTCTGAATACAAATAATAGCGTCGGTGATAACTCGACGACACAACGAACAACGCCAGTGATTGTTGATTCGGGAACAACCTATAAATATTTAGCGCAACCTGAAAATTACACAATGTGCGCAATCACAACGGCCGATGTTTTAAAATGTTGGGGTTATAATAATTATGGTCAAGTCGGCGTCGGTGGAACAACGAATACCGCAACACCAACAATTGTTGATGCGGGTACAACATACGGATCTGTAATTGCCAGTATAGGTCACACCTGCGGAGTCACGTTAGGAAATGTTTTAAAATGTTGGGGTCAAAATTCAAATTCACAATTGGGCGATGGCACAACCATTGATCGTCAATTGCCTGTGATATTTAATTCGGGTACCAGTTATTCAGCTGTGGGTTTGAATGGTCAGGGTTTAACATGTGGAATAACTTTGGCCGGAGCTTTACGTTGTGCGGGTGCTCGCAGTGCGGGTCTTGCGGCATCAGCGACTGAAGATGGTTTTGGTCAAAGTTCGAATGTGACAACGGTGGATGCCGGAACAACATATACAAATTTGTATTCAGGTTATTCGGCAATTTGCGGACGCACAAATTTGGGAGCGACTCGTTGTGCGGGTGATAATGTGTACGGTGCATTTTTAGGTTCGATAAGCGCGCTATTTACCACGGGATTGCAATTCGGTACGGGTACAGCTTCAAACACACTGACGCCGATTGGATATTTACCGTAATTTCCGAGCCCCAATTTTTATAATTTTTCAGATCACCTAGACCTAAGGTTTGAAAAAAACATCGCGCGCATAAGATCAGTTCAACAGTTTTGATTTCATTGATAAAGTATTGATATGTATTGGTCAGGTTTTTTGCTTACGGCATTTTATTTATTTGTATGTTTTTTTTCTTCAGAAAATTTGTACGCACAGACAGATTATAAAACTGCGCGTGTCAAATGCCGTGAATCATCGTCGGGCACAACTTACAGTAACAAACAATGTACACCGGATTATGGCCTAAGTGGCTCATCAGAAATTTTAACACACTTTGCATACCGCGGGCTCAGTTACAGCGGCACACAACCCAGTTTGATTTCTAGTTTTTTATATAATTTTGGTTCACAATTTAAATTAGGCGCTTGGGGTGCAAATTTAAATTTAGCAGATTCAAATTTGTGGTTGAAATATGTCATGGAAATTCAAATGAAATTTGCAGAACAACATGACGTGACACTTTTTATTCATCGTGATCAATTTTATGCAAATGGTGATCGGAACGGCGTCGAAGTCGGCTTAAATTATTATTTTTTAGAACGATTTTATTTAGGTTTGTCGAATAAAGATAATTTTGAAGCTACACATTCATCGTCACAGTATCTGGCTTTTGCGCACACAATACCGATTAACAAAGTATTTAATTTCGCCTATAAAATTGGTTACACAAATCAACAATCAACGACGTACACAAATTATATGGATGCTAAAATTTCTGTCGCTTATGATTTAAAAAACAGTACATTTGAATTTGGCGTGACCGATATGACCGCCAAAGACACTTACGTGCAAAAAGCCGAGCCTCATTTTTATGGATCGCTACTTGCATATTATTAAATTAATTTTTTTATATTCCGTGGTATTTTTTTCTGCAAAAATGTATTCGGACCCGCTGCGACCCGACCAAAGAATTCGTGACACCAAAAATCAAATCGTTAAATCCAAAGAACCCGATCTGGAATTGGTGAAATGGCCACGAGCAAATGTGTATGAATTGGGTTTGCAGTTTTCAAACAATCGAATTGACGGTTTTCAAATTCAAAATAATACAAAAGGTACTTTAGTTTCTGAAACAAATATGGCTGCATCGATTCAATACTATAATTGGATCAAGCGATCGTATGATGTTTCTATCGGTTTACATATAGAAAGCATTCACATGCTTGAAGAAACGAATGCAATACCTATTGATAATTCGCAGGTTCTGGCCATTGGATTAAATGTGATGTTCAGATATCTGATCGTAGAGAATTTATATTTAAAAGCAATTCTTGCTGATGACAGTAAAATTTTCTATTCGCCAAATGCGACGCTATCCGGTTATGAATTACAAACACCAATGATTCCATCGCTGGGCGCAGGGGCATCGGTGATGTTTGCTGAAATTAAAAAAATAAAAATCGGCATCGAAGGTATGGTCAAATTATATCAATCGTCATCGGCAGGTAATTATCAAATCGACAGCGGCACAGGTTATGAAATCAAATTATTTACCATGTGGCCACGTGGAACTCAGCAAATCATAAGCGAATTTTATTATAACGGCCGCACCCAAAATACGACCATCATCCGCACCGAAGAACAAAAAATCGGGTTCGGTGTGAAGTATCAGTTTTAAGATACCCGCACGTTTGTATCAAGTCGCTTGTCTTCTTCCTTAATTGTCACCCTGTGAATCAAATTGACGAAGTGATTCAAGCCATTGATTTTTAACTTTAATTCAGTTTAATTTTAAAAATGTTGTCGAAAACATGTACATCTAAACCGACTAAATGTTGGCATTTAGCTTTGCAACAACATAATAGAAAATAAAAAAAGCTAAATTTGGAAAAGGAAAAATTATGAAAAAAATACTTTTAATAAATGCACTTATGTTTTTATCTTTAAGTTCTATGGCAGCAAACGTAGTCAAAACAATCCATGTGCGTTGTGAAACGCCTGCTCAAATGGCTGGTGGCAAAAATATAAAATTAGAAGGAAATGTTTTGATAGTTGTAAGTCCTACGACGGGAATGACAAAAGTAGAATCTGGAACAAAAATGCGATTAACTGTTGGTTCGGTACAAAACGAAATAATATTCGGTGGAAGTTATATAACACTAAGTACAAAGGAATATATTGACGGTTTTGTTGATTCTGACATTCGTGATTACTCAACTGTGATGATTAATTTAAAAGACACTCCAACAAAAGTTCAAAGTTTTATTCAAACCTTAAGCGGTAAAAAATTAATCATGAATTGTGGTAAAAAATAATTAAATTTTACAAATAATAATTAAAGGAGTTTTTATGAAAAAAATAATTATAGGATTAAGCTTAGCTATCGGTTCAAGCTTTGCGTTTGCCGCTGATTGCGTTTCGCTGGATCTCAAGCTGGAATCTGAACGAATCCAGAGTATTCAGGGTTTGTCTCAAGAGCGAATTGGTTTGCACTTAGATATTTTAAAAAACGCTAAAACGACTCAAATTCTAACTTGTGCAGGGCTTGGCGAAGATATTTCAAAAGCAGATGCGACTTTTGTATTAGATGAATTAAAAAAGAACAGATTGAATACAATTAAATCACTCACTGAACAAGTTGAGCAAAATAAAGTTATTTTGCAAGATACGAATATAAGCAGCTCAAAACGATATTTCTATGTTCAAGCTCTACAATTAAACTCTGAACAGTTAAATATTTTATTAACTGCGGCGGATCCGTTAATTTTAAGAATTCAAAAATTATCTAAATAAATTCCGTAGACTATCAAAAACAAAAAAACCCGTATGATTTCTCATACGGGTTTTTTTGTTTGAGCTTTAAAAAAACTTTCAATAATCCTAAAACAGTTCCGTCGAACTAAAGTATCCGAGGAACTTTGTTCCTATTTCTGCTCAGCTAATTTCTTAGCGGCGTATTTTTTCGCAAGATCATCTTGAACGTTACGTGGAGCTTGTTGGTATTTTAAGAATTCCATAGAGAATTCGCCTTTACCCTTTGTAGCAGAACGTAGATCCGTCGAATAACCAAACATCTCAGTCAATGGAACTTCGGCCTCGATCGTTGCATTACCTTCGATTGAAGTTGTGCCTGTGATAACACCGCGACGTTGATTGATCTGACCAGTTGCTGGACCTTGATATTCTTCAGGAACAGTTGTCTCAAGCTTCATGATCGGCTCAAGAACAGTTGGTTTTGCTTTCTGATAAACTTCACGCATTGCTGCCATCGCGGCGATTTTAAACGCCATGTACGATGAATCGACGTCATGGTATGAACCGTCTGATAAATGAACTTCAACGCCAACAATTGGGAAACCAATCAATGGTCCCTTTACACATTGCTCAGCGAAACCTTCTTCAACAGCTGGAATAAATTCTTTCGGAATACGACCACCGACAACTTTGTTCGCGAATAAAAATGTTTTACCATCTTCTTGCGGAGCCAACTGGTGAATGCTTCCAGAAATTTTTGCAAACTGACCCGAACCACCTGTTTGTTTTTTATGAGTATAATCATAATCAGCTGATTGCATGATTGTTTCACGGTATGCAACCTGTGGTTGACCGACAACAACTTCACATGCGAATTCACGCTTCATACGCTCGACATAAATTTCTAAATGTAATTCGCCCATTCCAGAAATAATTGTTTCATTTGATTCATCATCACGATGAACGCGGAATGTAGGATCTTCTTTACGAAATTTTTGTAAGGCTTTTGTAAAATTGTTTGAACCTTCTTTTGATTTCGGAGCTATCGCCAAACTGATAACAGAATCAGCGATGTGCATTGATTGCATAGAAGCTTCAATTTTATCATCACAGAACGTATCACCAGACGCACAATCCACACCGAACACGGCAACGATATCACCAGCATAAGAAACTTCGATGTCTTCCATTTTAGCCGAGTGCATACGAACCAAGCGCGGAACTTTCAAAGATTTCTTTGAAGTTTGGTTGATAATGAAATCACCTTTTTTAACAGTACCTTGGTAAATACGCATGTATGTTAATTGACCGAATTGAGTTTCTTGCAATTTAAATGCAAGCATCACAAGTGGTAAATTATTATCCGTTTTCAACGGAAATTTTTCTTCGCCTTTTGATAAGTCTAAAGCATTTTCAGTTTTTTCAGTTGGATTCGGTAAAAACATATTTACAGCATCTAATAAATGCTGAACGTTTTTATTTTTATAAGCAGATCCGCAAAATACTGGAACTAACTTTAGTGCAATAACGCCCTTGCGCATAGCTGCGCGCATTTCTTCGACAGTTGGTTCTTCTTCCATCAAGAACTTTTCTTCGATGACAGTATCAACGTCAGCTAATTTACCAATTAAAATTTGGCGGTATTCTTTAGCTTGATCCATCATTTCAGCTGGGACTGGAATTTCTGTGATTGTTTCGCCGTCAGCGCCTTCATTTTGGTACGCTTTCATTGTGATCAAATCAACGATACCAATATGTTTGTCTTCAAGACCGATTGGAATATTTGCCATGAATGCATTTAAACGTAATTTTTCAACTAAGGCGTCTTTAACGCGAAATGGATTTGCGCCCTGACGATCTAATTTATTTACGAAAGCTAAACGTGGAACATTGTAACGCTTCATCTGTCTGTCAACAGTGATTGACTGCGACTGAACACCAGAAACTCCGCAAAGAACCAACACGGCGCCATCAAGAACGCGAAGTGAACGTTCAACTTCAACTGTAAAGTCAACGTGCCCCGGAGTATCAATTAAATTAATTGTATGATCTTTCCACTGTACCTGAGTAGCAGCAGATTGAATTGTGATTCCTTTTTCTTTTTCAAGATCCATCGAATCCATCGTTGCGCCGACGCCGTCTTTACCTTTAACTTCATGAATTTCATGAATACGACCGCCGTAAAATAAAATACGCTCAGATAAAGTAGTTTTACCCGAATCGATGTGTGCCGAAATACCAATATTTCGAACTTTTTCTATGTTCCATTCTTTTGACATAACTGTTCCTTTTTTTAGGGTTATCTTTTGTTATTAAAAAATATTTAAAAGTAAGCCCTTGGTCGTACCATTTTTTTTTCGCAGGCGCAAATAAGTCATTGATATTTTTAGCCTTTGGGGTGGCTTTTTGTGCCCAAAACAAGAGCTAAAATCAGCTTTTGACCTTGTTTCCGCATCAGAGCAGACTGAGCGGTATGGATGACGGTCATTTTTTTACTTTTGCGACAGTGGCTTTGGGTATAGTTTTGTTTTTTGTGCTGGCCTTGGGCGGCCTATTTATTTATCTGTTTTTGACAAAATCCGAGAAAAAGTAGAAAGAAAATAAACTGTGCTAGAAAAATTATTACTAGAAAAATTTAAATTTTCAGAATTTCGTGGTGTGCAAAAACCAGTGATCGACAGGCTTTTGTCAGGTCAATCCGTGTTGTCATTAATGCCGACAGGCACAGGCAAAAGTTTGTGTTATCAAATGATGGCCTTTTTGCAAAAAGAAAATGAAATTGTTTTAGTCATAAGCCCCCTAATTGCATTAATGCAAGATCAAACACAAAAAGCCCAAGACATCGGTTTGCGCGCGACGTTTATCAATTCTTCGATTTCAGCAGAAGAAAAACAAAAACGCTTAAAAAATCTTGCTGAAAATAAATATCAAATTTTATTTGTGACGCCAGAAAGATTTAAAAAAACTGATTTTGTGGACGTGATTAAAACATTAAAAATTTCTTTGTTTGTGGTTGATGAAGCCCACTGTGCGTCGTTGTGGGGTCATGACTTCAGACCCGATTATGCGAGGCTTAATGAATTTGTACAACTCTGTGGAAAACCACGTGTCTTGGCCTTAACAGCGACAGCGACACCACCGGTGCAAAAAGAAATTTGCCAAATATTAAATTTAAATTTTGAAACAGATTTAATTTTGGGTGGTATTGAGCGGCCCGAATTGTGTTTGGCTGTGACAGATATTTACGGTGAATCTGAAAAATTCGAAGCGATGGCCAAGGTCATTTCTGAAAATCAAAATGTGTCAGGCATTGTGTATTTTACATTAATTCAGACTTTGGATAAATTTGCGCAATTTATTTCTAGAAAAAATTTGCAATTTACGACCTATAACGGGGACTTGCCTTCGCATGTTCGCAGGCGCAATCAAAAAGAATTCATCACAGGAAAAACCAATTGGATTCTGGCCACGCCTGCATTTGGCTTGGGTGTTGATAAACCGGATATTCGTTTTGTTTTACATTCAGAAATTCCATCGACGATTGAATCGTATTTTCAAGAAGTCGGCAGAGCAGGTCGTGATGGCAAATCTGCCAATGCCATTTTATTTTATGACCAAGACGATGTTTCAATTCAAATGCAATTTTTGGATTGGGCTTATCCTGAAGCCGAATTTATTCGTAAAGTTTATTTATTAATTGAAAAAAATTTCGCACAAGTCAGCATCGAAGGATTTGATTATTTGCGCGAACAAATGGTTTTTAAAAATCGCAAAGATTTCAGAGTCAACGCGGCCGTTTCGATTTTAAATCGTTGGGGTTGTCTGGAAGAAATCGATTCTAAATTTGGTTTTAAAGCGTTGCAACCACCTGAAGACAATTTTTTTGTTAAAGAAAATCAATCTGAATTAAAAAAAGAACACCAAAAAAAATTACTTGAAATTTTACGTTGGTCACAAAACACTGATATTTGCCGAATGAAAGTCATTTATAATTATTTTGGTCACGCGGTGACTGATGATTGTGGAAAGTGCGATGTCTGTTTGTAATGTCTGCAATACTTAACAGAAAAAATAAAATTGAATTTCCTGATCCGCGCATCACCGAAACTATCGAAGATATTATTTTAGTTGGTGGTGTGATGACAGTTGAAAATTTAATCGAAAGCTATAGTTTGGGAATTTTCCCGTGGCCTCATGAAGGGTATCCTTTGTTGTGGTTTTCACCCGAAGAACGGGGAATCTTAGATTTTAATGATCTGCACATTTCAACCAGTTTGAAAAAATGGATCAAAAAAAATGAATCGCAAATTTCTGTTACCATCAACAAAAATTTTTCTGAAGTTATAAAACAATGTCGCAAACAAAAACGTCCGGGGCAAAAAGGCAGCTGGATCAACGGAGCGATAGAAAAAAATTATTCTGAATTGCAAAAACGGGGTGGGGCCTTGTCGGTTGAATGTTGGTTGACCACAGAAAACGGTACTGAAATGATTTCTGGTATTTACGGGGTAAAATCAAAAAAATATTTCAGTTGTGAAAGTATGTTTTTTTTAAAGCCGAACGCTTCAAAATTTGCGTTTGTAAAGCTGGTGGAACATTTAAAAACTTTAGGCTTTTCTTGGATGGATTTACAGATGGTCACGGATGTCAGCGGATCATTTGGGGGTAAGTATATTTCTAGGGATTTATTTTTGGATCGGATAGGGTAATGAGCCTATTCGTGTGAACCAAGACTTGTTGCAATCCAATCCTTAAAAAAATCGAGATTCAAAAATACACCTTGGCCATCGCAATTTGAAAAATTTTTTCTGATAATAAAGTTATTATCAAGGTCTGTGACTGCAACGGCTAATCCTTGCAAATACAAATGACCGTTTCTGTTGACGAACAATGGACCACCGGAATCACCTGAACAAACTCCTGCTTTTTTGTGCTGATCAATGACGATTGAAATATTTTGGTATTGGTCGTCAGGGATTTCAACATTGGCTTTTTCTAAGATGCCGTTCATAGGTGAACTTTGCGGCTCATTTGACGGTTCTGAGTTTTGAAATAAATGATTTCGACCAAAACCAGCGATCAGAGGATTTAAAAAAAACGAGTTTGTGCTTTGAATAAATTTTTCGGTCGAAATTGAAATTAAATAACTGCTGTCAAAATCCGAATGCAATATGGGACGATCCGTTTTTAGTATAGCAAGATCGTATTTGTAATCCAATTTGTTGGTTTTTTCAGATTTAATATATTCGTCGTGTAAAATAACTTTTTGAATATCGTAAACCTGCGTATTTGAAAGATGATCTGAGTGTGCATTTGTGGTCATGAGAATCTTTGATGTTTTGATATTCTTTGTACAATGTGCGGCAGTTAAAATTGTATTTGAATTAATAATTACACCAGAACACATACCAAAATATTGCGGTATGCCGTTAATTATTTCAAAATTATGTGCTATCAAAACCGTCCGAGCAGCGACGGGGTCATTTTTTGTGACAACATCACCCATTAAAATGCTGCCATCGATTTTTGTTTTATCCAAAAAACTTGAATCAGCACAGCCCAAAAACTGGCTGGCAATCATGAATATATATAGACAACGACGTACGTTCAAAAATCTCATAATGATATTCTTTGCAATTTTTGGTTCTGGTTATATTGAATATATAAATTCTGACACGTTATCACTGTCTATACATGAGACACTCAGCGCCTGTTTGTGTCTTTTTATAATTTTTGGATTGTTTAAAAAGATTATATGCGATTTCAGTTGGTCTGTTTTTGGCAATCTTACAATTCGTTACAAAAATTGGAATTTAAAACTAAACAGAACAAAGGACAAAAAATGAAAATGAAAAAAACATCACTAATTATTGCTACGGTATTTGCTGCGAACAGTATGGCGTTTGCGGAATCTGCAACATCGTCATTAAAATCAGGTGCAGCTGTAAAAACGCAAAGTGCTGAACAAATTTTAAGAGAAGCTTCGATGAATACAGAACTTATAAATATCGTAGCTGGTGCAACAGACACAAAGGCCGCTGAATTGATTGCAACACGAGATCAATTATTTCAAATTATCGGAACGATGAATGCGATTAAAAATGATAATGAAAAAGATACTTTTTTAAAATATGCAAACAGTATTCAGGCGGGTCTTGCGTTAGCAACAACGGCAACTTTAGGTGCGCATATTGGTGCGACTGAAAAAAGAAAATTTATGTTAACAATTTCTGCAGCAACGGCGTTAATTTCAAGTGCGACCCGTATTTATAAAGACAGATCTTCACTGGATACAAAAGATGTCAGTGCAGTTTTAAGCGATTTTAATGCTGAGTTAATGAAAAATAAAAAAGCTTTAACACCAGAAATGCGCGATCTGGTTAAAGAAGTTTCTAAAATGAGCAATGATGTTTTAAATTCAAAGGGTGCGATTGAAAAGTTAGTCGGCAACGCTTCGGACGCATCATATATTACAACGATTATTATTGTTGGTATGGCTGTCGCACATTGGGTTTCACCAAAATTAGCTGCTGAAGCAGAAGCTTCGTTGAAAACAGTTTCAGCAACAGTAGGTACTGCGGTTAAGGGTGTTAGTAAATTTGCTGAAGAATCAAAATTAACAGTGGGTACTGCGGGTGCAGGATCAGTGTTGCCGGATGTTATTGGTAACGTTATGGGTTTAAATACTGAAAATTCACAAAAATTAATTTCAGAAACTGTGAATAACTTAACGGCTGCGACTTTGAATTTTCAAGCGCAAATCGATGCTGTGACAAAAGCTGTGAAGTAATTATTTAACTGAATGGAATTGCATTAAATGTTTAAACTGTTCAGTACACTTTTTTTAGTCTTAAGCTTGATAACTTCAAGCTTAAGTTTTGGTGGCGAAGGTTCAAAACTTCGCTGCTTTGATTTTTTTGCAACTCAAACTGTTGAAAAAATAAAAACATCGGCGCCGTATTATGCTGAGGTGCTGGATTCATTAAGCTTAAAATATAACAATTTTTTATTCAAAGATGATATTTTAAATATCGCAAAACCAGATCTGACAAATTTAACGTTCACAGAAAACATCAAAGCTAGATACCAAGCTCGTAAACTGAGAAAAGTTCTGATCGAACTTTATCATATGGATCAGTTCGCAAATTCAAAAGCGAAAGCTAAAATTTATGATCTTGAACAAATAGCTTCAAGTATCGAAAAACTGTCATTCATTATGGATGATTCACAAACACAAAATATGTCGACGGCAGATCGTATTGCATTTAAACAAGTTCAACATTCTTTATTAACTCATGGCTTAGCAGAATTTTTATTCACAAAAAAAATGAATATGACGAGCCTTGAAAAAAAATCGCTGAAAGATAAAATATTTGCTCCGTTTAAAAAAGTTTACTTACGTTGGATTTTATCGCCTGTGATGATGCCGCATTTAGACGGCGCCGTGATTCCGTATGATGTGATCGAAAAAGTGATTTGGGATGGTTACGAAAATTCAAAAGAATTATTAATACCGTATTTAAAAACGACTCAAGGTAAATATGCATTCAATGTATTTTCATCAAGTTACAATTGGATCATTACAGGTTTAATTATTGTGACGACAGTGACTTGGATTCACACAACAACAGTCGAAACTATTGTGGCCTACGATCGCGGAGTCGCTAATGCGGAAGCGATGTTGAAACCGGCGTTAGCAAATTCAAAAACACTAGCAACCAAAGATTTATCTGCAGAATTCAAAATAGACGCATTACAAATTTCGATTGAAAAATTTCAAGAACGCTTTCAGCGTGCTCCGACAGATCATGAAATTGAAATGATCAAGCAATTAATTATTGCCAGCGAATCCAAATAATTTTATAAATTATAACCAGAAAATTTTAATAGCCGTAATCCATAACAACGCAGCCGAAAACATCATAAGCCCCGCAACTATTTTTTTCTCGGCGGGGAATTGGTTTTTGGGTTGTTTGTAATTATCTGATTT
>JAYTMM010000238.1:0-6286 GCA_043728555.1 Pseudobdellovibrionaceae bacterium | reverse complement strand
CTAAATCACAATTCAAGGCCCAAATTTGAGTCGAAAAAATAAATAAAAGTAAAATTATTAATTTATTTAATAACACAACTTAGAACCTCTCGAGCAGTTTCAGATTTTCCAGATTTTGAAAGAACACTTAATCTGCTGATGAGTGTTTTACTATTTTTCAGTTTGTTAAAAATTTGTACAAGCTTTTGTGTCAACTTAACAATACCGGCCCCACCCAATGCACTTAGGCTTGCCGAAGCCAGCAGCTCCCCCGCCAATTGACAACCTACAGCCAATATCATTTCTGTATCCATTGTTTTTAAGCTTTCGTATAAACCCATAACTTCAGATTTTAGATTCATCACAAAATCCTTTAAAGCTATCGCCTGTTCGCTAATCTGATGCCAAAGCTCAAGTGGATTTGTCAAAATTGAAACTGCGCCGTCGACGGCTCCTTTATAGGTTTTTAAAGCGCTGCGAACTGCGTCTACTGCACAAGTTCCAATTTTTTGTGCTAATACGTTTTGTGATATTTCTGTTGCCACACTTGCAATATGATTTAAATTTAAATTTTTAGCCGGACACAATTCATCTGCCTGTGCTGTTGGAATTAAATTTTTTATTAAATATTTTCCGAATGAGAACGTCGACTTTTCAGTTATGCTTTGACAAATTTTTTCAAATTGATGTTGTCTTGGGCCTTTTATATACAAAGCAAAATCTCTATCCCTCGATGTCTGGCCATGACATACAAATTCAGTGTCTGAAATTTTTAATATTTTTTGTGCGTTATCCAATTGAATATCAAATTTTAATATCGCTAATTGTTCTGGTTTGGCCGTATTAAAATAAATCTGATCAAATGAATTGTTAAATATATTTCCTTTCTTTGATCGATCCATTTCTAAAAAGTTGTCTTGATTTAGTTTTTGCGTGATTTCATGAATGTCCATGAAAGGATACAAATCTGACTGCATATGCTTGTAGCTTAATGCATGAACTTGGCATGTTAAAAATATTGAAATCAGAATGAAATATTTCACAGATTCTGTATCGTCATTTTCAATACAGTAATGTTTTGGACAAAAGTCTAAATTGTCTAAACTGTCAGATAGTGTAAATAATTTTACGCCCAATTCGAACATAGCCAAAACCAACTGACACAGAATTTGCATCTGTAATTATATGCGAAAATTTGAACGTGAAAATTTAAATATACCCTGCTTGTTTACAAGCGACCACATTGTCGATCAGGCCAAAATGATTAACTTTTCACGCATGGGTGCCTTGGTTCAAACCCATATTTATCGAATGAACAAAAAATATATTTCGATTGTGTATCAAAATGAGAAAAATGAAATGATTCAAATGTTGTGCGCGATCAAACACATTACCGAAATTAATAAGTCATATTTTTATGGTTTACAATTTATGGGTATTGAAACCAGAACAAAATAAATTACAATCCATAGCCAATCAATCCTTCAGAAACACAACCATAAGCTGCACCTTCTGTTTCGTAATAACTGATTAAATGATTTCCCGTTGATGTGCGTATTCGGTAAATAGGTCGTAGTGTTCCAGCATTATTATTTGAAACACTTAGATAAGCCAATACACCTTCAACAGATTGACCTTCGCAATTTGAAACCGTGGATACAAAATGCCCCGCGGCTCCGTTACAACGATAAATTGCTTTGGTTCCAGAGTCCGCATTTGCGAAAAAACTGAATGAGCCTTCTGAATTGTAGTTCGCATTTGCGCCTTCGGATTGATATGGCGTAATTAAATAATCATTGCTGTTTCTCATTCGATAAATTTCAATTTTTGTTGGCGACACTGAAACAATCGGTTGAGGCGACACAATTACTGGAGGAGGTATTACAACGACTGGCAGAGGTGAAATTGCGACTGGCGGCTGAACTGTGATTACAGGCGGTGCTACTACAATCGGTGTTACTGGTGCGGAAACTGATGGATTTAAATGTTCTTCTAAAAAATTCATTCGCTGTCTGACTTCTTCAAGATTTCCGAAAACTAAATAAATATCGGTTGTGTATTTGCCAGAAACAACACCATTCATATATTCAAAATACACGCTCCATTTTGTCGGCCCGCCCGGAACAATTAAATTATAATATCCGGCCATGTTCGGATTTGATGTTTGTTGGTTCTTTTTATTTAATCCATAGATGCCTAAAGCATGATTTCCATCTGTCGTAGCAACAACCTGCGGAACATACCTTCGAACATTTTCGTCAAGATCAGTGCCTGCAGCATTAAAGTGCCCAGGTATTGTTAAGTCTAAATTTTTAGTATTTTTATTATAATTATATAATTTATTGAATTCACTATTGTGATAACCAGTTAAAGCTTCTGATCGCATCATAGAATGCGCATTTTTGACATCAATATCGATTTGCCATTTTACAATTTGACTGTCACCAGCATAATTCATTGTGATTGTTTTTGTTATTTGATCTTGCGCCAAAGGAACGCCACCTTGGCCAGTGCCACAATAATGCGATTGGTTCGGAGCCAGCCAATATGCAGGTGTTGTTGTCGCAGTAAATACTCCGTTCGTAGCAGAAATATTTTTTAATTGGCTTTGTGATTTACCTACAAAATTCTGACCATTAAAATAAACATCAGTGCTCATACCGCCTTCGGTGGGATTAAAACATTCGCCACCGTTATCGAATGTAAATGCCGTTTGAAATAAACGACCTGTGTCGGAATTATTTTCAAATTGTTTGCCGCGAAACCAAACTTCAGAAACAGTCCCCGAATACCTGCCCCATGTTCTGAATAAAACCTGTTCATTACCGAATGTAAAATCTCCGTTTGAACCGGTGATACTGCCACCCAAATTATAACCGTAAACATGTGGATTAATTTTTTCGCGACCTTCAATCCTGCCGACTCCTAAATAATGCTCAAGTGCTGCTGTATTTAAATTTAAATGATTTGTTGTTGCGTAGTCTGCAACGTCTGGATTCAGTAATAAATAATCTTTAATATAAAATTCAGGCGATGATCTGCGGCCTTCTTTGATTCCAGATGTTTGCCAGTGATTTTTTGCTTGCGCTTCAGTTAAAATTCCATTGGATCTTAAATCTGAATTCGCATCTAAATAAAATTGCCAATTAAATACAACTAAATCAAAAATATCATTCGTTGTTGCTGACCAATTCGAAGTCGGAACTTTTGATAAACTGGGCAGACTGGTTACAATATCTTTTTTTGATGACAACGAATTGACTGACATTTTATTCGAAGAACAATTTTGAAATGAAAATATTGTTATCACAAACGAGCAAATTACTATAAAAATACTTTGCAGTTTTCGACGATTTTTAAAAATAGCCATCATCACCAAACCCCTTTGATATTTATCTCATCGGACGAAAGTCTGGGGAACTTGAGCAGCTTTACTGACTCAGATATATCGTGATCGATTTAATAAATCATCGCCCGCGTAATTTCGGATCAAGCTGATCACGTAAACCATCACTGATCAGTTGTGTTGATAGAATTAAAAATAACAAACACAACCCGGGCAAAATCATCAGATGTGGCGCTGTCTCCATTAAATTTTTTGAATCACTGAGCATCGTTCCCCATTCTGGATATGGAGCAGGAATTCCCAAACCCAAAAAACCAAGTGCTGCTGTATTTAAAATCGCTTCGCTGCAACAAACAGCGGCTTGAACTAAAATGGGCGTTAAACAATTCGGCAGCAAATGTGATTTCAGTATTCTAAAATGTCCTGCTCCAACGGCTTTCGCTGACGTGATATAATCTTTGCTGTTTTCGATTTGCGCTGCAGACCTGACCAACCTGTACATCATCGGAATTGATACCAACGTCACAGATAAAATTGTATTGAAAACACTGGGGCCCAATATGGCGACGACAAATAAAGCCAATAACAAACTGGGCATCGCTTGCAATGCGTTCATGATTTGCGTCAGATATTGATCTGTTTTATTTCCGAAATATCCCGCCGTTAAACCAAGACTTGCGCCAAACACGACAGAAATTCCGCCAACAAGTAAACCGATGCCAATCGATAATTGCGAGCCAACCAGTAATCTTGAAAATAAATCTCGACCCAAATCATCTGTTCCCAAAAAATATTTTGAATTCGGTGCTAATAACGATGCTCCATCAAAAATTTCTTTTGCATCGAATGGAGTCCAAAATAATGAAATTAAACAGATCAGTGCAAAAAAAGAAAATAATATTGTACCCAAAAGTAAACTTTTATTTTTTAAAATAATCTTGATCATCGGGATTCATCTTTTAATTTAGGGTTTAATAATTTAATCACTTCATCCGTCAAAAAATTAATTAAAATAATCATCGTCATTGAATAAAACAACCCCGCTTGCACGACCGGATAATCACGCGCCATAATACCATGAACGATCCATCGCCCCATACCTGGCCATGAGAATAATGTTTCAGTCATAATCGCACCCGTCAACAAATGGCCAAAGGCCAAACCAATCGCTGTTAAAATTTGGGGCCATGCATTTTTTAAAATATGTTTTAAAATAATTTTTGCCGGAGACAGTCCTTTAGACTTTGCTGTCCGGATAAAATCTTCTTTTGCAATATCAATAACTGCAGATCTGGTGACTCGTACAATTAATGCCAATGGAATTGTACCCAAGACAAAGGCTGGTAAAATAATAAATTTGATTGCAGAAAAAAATGCATCAAAATTTTTAACTAATAATGTGTCGATAAAATAAAATCCTGTCGCATACGGCACATCATAAATAACATCAATTCGCCCTGAAATCGGAAACCATCCAAGCCTTACCGCAAAAAAGAAAATAATGATTAGCCCCCACCAAAATAATGGCATTGCAAAACCAATCGTCGAAAGACTGACGGCTGAATAATCAAAAAATGAATTCCGTTTGATAGCTGCTAAAATTCCCAAAATCAATCCAGCGACAGACGACCACAACAGTGCCACAACTGATAATTCAACTGTAGCTGGCCACAGAATTTTAAACTCTTGCATCACAGGTTGTTTGGACGAAATCGATTCGCCAAAATTTCCACTGACAGCATTTTTTAAAAATGTAATGTACTGAATTATAATCGATTGATCTAAGCCTAAATTTTTTCTGATTTCTGCAATACGTTCTGGGCTTGCGCTGCGTTCGCCAATCATATTCATGACAGGATCACCCGGAATCAGTCTGATCACAGAAAAACTGACCAAACTGATGAACAAAAATGAAAAAAATAACTTAATTAGTTTATAATTCATAAATCTTTATTTAAGGGATACACTTTCAAATTGATCATGACCGAATGGATCAATTTTGTACCCAATAACGTTCACTGACATCACTTTATTTTGCCTAGCATGTGCAATCGGAAACCACGGTTTTTCTATAGAGAAAATATTTTGTGCTTTTTGATAAAAAGCTGTTCTGTTTTTGATGACAGAATCTTCTTTCGCTTTTTGCAAAAGCGTATCGAATTCTTTATGGCACCAGCGCGCATAATTGCTGCCCGCCTGAACTGCTGAACAACCCAATAAAACATTCAAAAAGTTATCAGGGTCACCGTTGTCGCCCGTCCAACCAAACTGAATCATTTGGTGTTCACCTTTTTTTGATTTTTCCAAATACGTTGGCCAATCAAAGGTCACAAGTTTAACTTTGACTCCGATTTTCAAAAGATCTGCCTGAATCATTTCGCCTAATTTTTTTCCGTTCGGTAAATACGGACGTGAAACTGGCAATGTCCACAATTCAGTTTCAAAACCATCTTTAAATCCAGCATCAGCTAATAATTTTTTTGCTGCAGCAACATCAAATTTATTTTCGACGGTCGATTTTTGATAAGACCACATCGTCGGCGGGATCGGATTTTTTGCAGCAGTAGCTTGATTTTTATAAATTACATCCAAATAGGATTTTTGATTCATCGCCATGCCCAAAGCTTGTCTGACTTTTAAATTATCGAATGGTTTTTTTGCAGTATTAAATGCGATGTAGCTGACATTAAGACCTTCTGTCGATAAAACTTTCAGTTTTGCATTTTTTGAAAAACTTTCGATGTCTTGGGGTTGCGGTTCGCTCATCACATGACATTCGCCAGATTTCATTTTCTGTGCCCGCACAGTTGAATCTGTCACAATCACAAAAATCAAATTTTCAATTTGTGGTTTGCCTTTGAAATATTTTTCATTCGCCGTAAATTTAACTGTTGAATCTTTTTGGTAACTTTTAAAAACAAACGGCCCCGTGCCGATTGGATTTGTTTCTAAAGTTTTTAA
>JAYTMM010000237.1:0-4088 GCA_043728555.1 Pseudobdellovibrionaceae bacterium | reverse complement strand
CCGTGTTGTCAAAAACTTTATTGCTCGGACAAAACTTCGTTTGCCTTGAACCCCATTGAAGCTTCAGAGTTTGAATGTTTTTCTTGTCAGGATTCATTTTTCCTATATCAAACAAAAACTGAAAACGGATTATATCGTACTGAAAAAACAAATCATGTTGAATTTTCGAAATGTCCGAAATGTAATTTTTTAAAACCGCAAAAACAAAACGAATGTTCAAACTGCGGAATTTTAGAATCTAAATTTAATGAAATTCAAAAACTTGAAAACCCCAAAATGTATGAAATCGATCAAGCTTGGAACACCGTTGTTTCGGATTTCACAAATGACCAACATCACCAAAAATTCTTAAACTTAGCACAAAGCCATATGGCACTGAATTTTGCTTCTCAAAAATATGTGGATTTTAAAAAAATGCTGGGCGCTGATCCGTTGATTGAAAAATATTTAAAACAAATTGAATTGCGTCTAACAGCAATGATTCAAACACGTTTTGAAGCTGAAAAAAAGGCGGTTGTCAAAAATGACGATCAAGTTTCAATCGGGCAGCGGTTACAAAATTTGACAGCCAAAGACATTTTTATGGGCGTTAGCTTATCGGGTACAACGTTATTGATTTATAATAAAATAAATCCAACGTTTCCGAATTTAACAGGCTTGATTGTTGCCGCCACAGTTTTATCCTATGGCTTGTGGTTTATTTCTTTGAATAAATCAAAAATCTAATTTCCGTGTATTTTTAATTCTGTTCTTTTTCTGGAGCAGCACCTAATTTATCAACAACGGGCTTTTTTCGGCGATCGTGAATGCCCAGAACTTTCATAAAATCTTTTCCAAATGTGGCCACTTCTTTTAAATTTTTATTTGGATTATTTTTTAAATTTGGATCATCACTGTTCGCCTTGGTTTCATTGGTAAACTGGCCGATCACGACGGATTTTCCGCCTGCAAAATCTTTTTTCTCGCCACCCAAAATCGTTAATGCTTTATACAAATTTAATTGTCGCGACGTTTTTGTTTTGGCCATCAGTGATGCCGATGAATCACCCGTGGCCAAAATATATTTTTTAATTTCTTCGGGCTGTCCATAAAGATCTTTGTGCGCCATAACCAAAACAGCTGCGCCGGTGACAAAGGCAGTGGCTTGTGATGTGCCCGTCATTAATCCATAAGTGCTGTTCGGTAAACACGATAAAATATTTTGCCCTGGGGCTGCGATATCAACGGTGTCTGTCCCATAATTTGACGAAGCTAAAACTTCGGTTGTTGGATCAATCGCAGTGACCGAAATAATATTTTTTAATTTATAATCTGCAGGATAATAATGATGTTCATCAGAATTTGATCGTTCGTTGCCAGCCGCCGCGACAAATAAAATTCCTTTGCGTTCAGCAGCTTCGATGGCGTCGTGTTCTTCTTGTGAAAAATCAGTTCCACCGCCTGAATAATTAATAATATTTGCGCCCATTTTGACGGCGTATTGAATACCCGCAATCGTATTTTTTAAATTGTCAGTGTTTGGAACTTTGGGATCATAATATTTTAAGACCATAATGCTGACATCGGGTGATATTCCGATGATACCTTTTTTATTACCTGCTTCGGCACCGATGATACCTGCGATATGTGTTCCGTGACCGTGGTTATCTGTTAAATTATTGTTGTTTGAAACGTAATTCCAGCCGTGAATATCATCTACTAAACCATTACCATCATCATCAATTCCATTTGTGGCTTTGTCGTGACCGTTTGAATCTAAACCTGATTCGCCGGCGTTGATCCAGAGATTATTTTTTAAATCTTCGTGATTAGCATCAATTCCTGTATCAATCACCGCAACGACGACTTTTTTACTGCCGCGGCTGATCGACCATGCACGTGCTGCATCTGATTTTTTCAAACCCCAAGCTTGCTTAATAGCAGGGTCATTAAACAAAGCCGACGGTTCATTTTGAACTTCAGAATTTTTTTCTGAAATTTGTCCCAGAATTAAATCACGACCATCCATTTTTTTAATTTTTTTTGATGATTGTAGCGTGCGGTTCGGATCTGTCGACATTGATTGCGAATAAAAAATTGCAGTCGCGCAAAATAAAACAAACCCACCCATTAAACCGTACATTATTTTTTGATTTTTCATAAATTCTTTTTCGGCATAAGCGAGGCCATTCTGAATTTTTTTTTGACCAGATTTTATTGGTATTTAACGATAGAAGTGTCTCAGAGTAAGATTCTGTGAAGTTAATTTGACCAAGTATGAATGTTGCAGCTGTAATTAACATGTTCAAGACTCTGTCCGGAATTATTTTTAGTGTTATTTTAGTGTTTCAAATCGAGACAACGGCTATGCCATATGCGCAGTTGCGTTGTGTTGGTTTATTTTCAAATAATTCAGAAATACAAATACAGATATACACTATTCAAAACAGACAGATTCGATTTTTATCAATAGGTGACAGCAATAAGCAACCCGTTCTTTTTATTCATGGCTCGCCAGGGTCTGCTGAAAATTGGTTGGCATTTTTAAACAATACAGAATTACAAAAAAAATTTCATTTGATTGCAATCGATCGTCCGGGGTACGGCGGTTCGGGTTACGGAAAATCTGAACAGTCATTACAACAGCAAGCCCTAGAATTAATTTCGGTTTTAAAATACAATCACAGTCAAAAATCCGCCATTATTATCGGCCATTCATTCGGTGGGCCCGTCGCCGTACGGATGGCGATGGATTTTCCTGAAAAAATTTCGGGTGCAATATTTATTTCAAGTTTAGCCGATCCAGAACTGATCACGCAAAAATGGTATAGGCATGTGGCCTATGCAGTAACTAAAAATTTTAAACGTATGACTCCGCTGAAAGTTTTTTTTGAAGAAATCGATCAGCTGAAAGATCAGTTACAACAGTTGTCGTTGGGCTGGAGAAATTTGAAAACAAAAATTATTTTAATTCATGGGGGCAAGGATCAAGCAGTGTCTGTTTTAAATACGAATTATATGACAGATCATTTGTCAAAAAATGTGCTAGTTGATAAAATTATTTTATCAGAACGAAAGCATGCGATACCCAAACAAGACCCTGAATTAATTATCGAATCGTTACTTCATTTGGCTGATGTGATTTCGGCCACGAATTCTGCCGGAAACGGAAAAGACTGATCTGGCTTTTCAAATCGCTCATAAAATAATTTATTACGTGCAATAATTTTGACGTACAATCGTGTTTCGTCATAAGGGATACTTTCGATAAAATCAAAAATGTCCGCATTTGCAGGTCGTGTTTTTAACCAACCAGACAAAGCGCCGGGGCCCGCGTTATAGGCCGCAGCAACGTAGGTCAGTTGGCCATTTTGTTTTTTAATCTGGTCACGCAATTCAAATGATCCCAGTGGAATATTTATTTCTGGGTTAAACAAATCTTCGGCATTTTTATAGGGAACTTCATATTTTTTAGCCAGTGATTTTGCTAAACGGGGAATCAGCTGCATCAATCCGTAGGCGTCCGCATGACTTCGTGTTTTGATATTGAAACCGGATTCTTGTTTCATGATGGAATAGATCAAAGAATTTGGTAAATCTGTTTTTTCGCTCATTTTTTTAACCATCGATTCATGAGGACGCGGAAAAACCAGTTCTGGATATTTCTGCATGACATCCATTTTTGCATCATTGACTAATTTCGCAAAACTGGAAAACAGCGGCAAATAGCGTTGTGTTTCTTTAGCTAAATACAGACTCAGATTTACATTTTGATCATTATTTTTTGAAAAAACAATCACGGCCTTTTCGGCGATATCTAATTCGTCATATTTAATCAGAGCATCGAAAATATTTCTAAAATTTTCATCCAAAAAATTCAGTTTCAAATCAAAATTAAAAATGCTAGGTGATTTAATTTTTGAAACAGCAGGCAAATTTTCATTCAGTTGATAATAGCTAGCTAAGGCGTAATAACTGTAAAAATCTTTTTGAATAATATTTTTTAAAACCAGTTTTGCTTCTTCGGGCTTATTTAATTTAACTAAGGCCCGTGATCTAAAAAAATCTGCGCGCGTTTTTTCTGTTAAATCGGTTGTTGATTCAGAAAA
>JAYTMM010000236.1:0-5024 GCA_043728555.1 Pseudobdellovibrionaceae bacterium | reverse complement strand
AAACGTTATTCTTCGATCAACGGAGAAACGGCCTTGTTCTTACAAATTTATAAACAATCAGGTTCAAATACTGTTGCCGTTTCTGATCGGGTTAAAACTGCAGTCGATGGAATTAATGATATTTTAATTGCACAAAAAATTGATGCAAAAACTTTATTAGTTCGTGATGGATCAGTTGCTATCCGATTAAATGTGGCTGACGTGACAGAAAGTATTTTCTTAGGAATTATTTTGTGTATCATTGTGGTTTTCTTTTTCTTGGGTTCTGCCAGATCGACATTTATTACAGGATTAGCGATTCCTAATTCACTTTTGGGTGGATTTATTTTTATGTACGCTGCAGGGTTTTCAATTAACATCATGACGTTGATTGCACTATCATTAGCCGTAGGTTTATTAATCGATGATGCCATCGTTGTCAGAGAAAATATTTTTAGACATCTTGAGATGGGGAAACCCCCCATGCAAGCAGCGCTTGAGGGGACCAAAGAAGTGACCATGGCCGTTATTGCAACGACACTTGTGGTGATCGCCGTATTCGGTCCGATTGCATTCGTTCCGGGTATTGTTGGACAATTTTTTAAACAGTTCGGACTGGCCGTCGTGTTTATTATGATTATTTCGATGATTGATGCATTTACTGTGGCTCCGATGTTGTCAGCGTATCTTGCGACAAAAAATGAACACAACAAAGGACAAGGATTCATTGATCGAATGCTTGCAGCCTTTGATCGGTTTCAAACTCGCTTAGAAAATTTTTATGAAAAATTATTACGTTGGACAATCGGAAACCGAAAAACAGTTCTGATCAGTGCTTTCATATTATTTATGGTTTCAATGTATTCAGGTAAATACATTGCAAAAACATTTTTGCCACCGAATGATTTGGGTGAATTCACAGTGACGATTGAAAAATCTGTGGGATCATCACTTGAATCTACGAATGAATTTTCTAAAAAAATTGAAGCGGCTGTTAAGGCCATTCCCGAAGTTGATTTAGTTGCTTTAACAGTGGGTTCAAGCACGTATGAATCAAATAAATCTGATCTGTATGTTCACTTGGTTCCATCAAAACAACGTCGTGGAATTTCAACATTAGACGTGAAAGAAAAAACTCGTTTGGCTGTGAAAGAATTTACCAAAGACGGCATTATTGCGGTCACTGATGTTGATATCAGTGGTGGCGGACAAAAACCGTTAAATTTGTATATCGTTGGCGATAACTTAGATGAACTTTCAAAATACACATTAGAACTTCAGAAAAAAATCTCACAGATTCCGGGATTAGTGGATGTCGATACAAATTTTCGAGCCGGAACACCTGAATTTCATGTGGTCTTTGATCGTGACCGATCAGAAGCATTGGGCGTCTCAACAGTTATTGCTGGGGCCGAGCTTCGCGCACGTACCGAAGGTGTTGTTCCAGCAACGTATCGTCAAAATGGAATTGAATATGATATTCGTATGATGTTCCCAGAAAAAAATAAAAATTTAAAACAAGAATTTAATTCGACGTTTGTACCGAATCAAAATTTTAATATGGTTCCGTTAAATCGTGTTTCAAATCCTGAAAATACAGTGGGCTATTCACAAATTAATCGTCAGAACAAAGGTCGATTTATTGCAATCACTGCCAATTTGGGCCCCGGCGGTCAATTGGGTGATATCACAACTGTCATTGAAAAAATGTTGTCGACAGACATGAAACCGCCGGTGGGCATCAGTTATAAATTCGAAGGACAAGCGCAAGATTTTAAAGATCTAATGACCAATATGGCCATTGCGTTGGGCTTGGGTATTTTATTTATTTATTTGGTGTTGGCTTCTTTGTACGAAAGCTTTGTGACTCCTTTTGCAATTTTGTTGGCATTGCCACTGGCAATTTCTGGAGCGTTTGCAGGATTATTAATTTTTAACAAAACGATCGATATTTTTTCGATCATTGGTTTTATTTTATTAATGGGTGTGGTTGCGAAGAATTCAATTTTACTTGTGGATTACACGACACAATTAATTAAAGAAGGTCTTGATATGAATGCCGCTTTGATCAAAGCGGGTCGAACACGATTGCGTCCGATTTTAATGACGTCATTAGCATTAATCGCAGGAACATTGCCGATCGCGATTGGTATGACAGCGCTGGGCAGTCAACGTCAATCGATGGGCGTTGCGATCATCGGCGGAGTCTTAAGTTCGACATTATTAACATTGATCGTCGTACCTGCAGCCTTTGGTTATATCGAACGCTTTCGTATTTGGTCGCAATCAAAAGCGAACAAATTGCGTGGTGATCAATCGGGAGCGCATTAAATTGATTTTTTAAATTTTACTAAGTCTGATTGATTGGAGCTTGCGATTAAACAAGCTCCAATCGTCATTTTGATCAATCGCAGACCAAATATTTTCGATCTCATTAATTAAAAGTGTTTCGGGATATTCATTTTTAAAATAATCTGATTTTTCGGCGTCTAGATCTAAGACTTCAGATTTTTCAAAAGCTTTGAATAAATCCGCAGTGTCATATTTTTCATATTTTTTTAATTTTGCAGAATTTAAATTGAAACTGTTAAAATCAAAAAAAGTTTGCTCGAACGGCAATTTATTTTCTTCTAATAATTTAAAAAATTCTGAAATCGCATTCGAACAATCATCAGCATTTTTAAATTTCAGATTCAACCGCTGACAAAAATATTTTTGAATGCTTGAATTGAAATCGACTGAAAAATTTTCTAATATTTTTTCAAACGGTAAATCAGGATAGGCTTTTTTTAAAGAAAACCCCAGTTGGTTTAAATTCCAAAAAAAACTGTGCGGTTGTCGCCCGTAAGCATAAAGGCCTTGTTGATCAAAATAGGCGGCTGTAAATGTCGGATCGTATTCGGGCATAAAACGGTACGGCCCATAATCAAAAAGTTCACCACTGATATTAATATTATCCGTATTTAATACCCCGTGAACAAACCCAGCCATCATGACCTGCGCCACCAGATCTGCATTTTTTTCGCAGACAATTTGAAAAAAACGCGCCGCCAATAAATTTTCGTTATCAGAATCAATTTTTTTAAATTCGTTGGGATAATAAAAATTCATACAGTATGAAGTTAATTTTTTGATATTTTCAATTTGGTTGAAATAAGCCAGACGTTGAAATGTGCCAATGCGAATATGCCCACGAGAAAATCGTGTCAGAACAGCAGAGCGTGTCGGGCTAGGCTCGTCGGATCGGTCTAAGTTTTCTCCGGTTTCAAAAAAACAAGCAGTCAGGCTGGTATCAACATTCAATGCCGATAACATTTCTGTGGCCAAGGCTTCACGGACTGCACCTTTTAAAGTTAGTTTTCCGTCGCCGCTGCGTGAATAGGGTGTTGTGCCACTGCCTTTGGTGCCCAGATCATACCATTGATTATTTTTTAAAATCTGCGCGAATAAAAATCCGCGACCGTCGCCAATATCAGGATTGTAATGTTGAAATTGATGCCCATGATATTTTAAGGCCAAACAATTTGGCAAATTATTTTCTAAAGCTGAAAAATTCCAAAGATGATCTGTTGAAAATTCGAGAGTTAAATTTGAAATTAGATTTTCATTTGTGTAACGTAATTTTTTTTCTGGGAATAGGGCCGGCGTTACTTCGTCATAAAAATCAGAACCCAGTTGTAAAATCGGAATCTGTGTGTTTTGCCAAATGTGCATATCAAGAGTTCCTCAAATACAAAAATCAATTGAAAACCAACTGAGAAAGAGTAAGCTAAAACCAATCAAAAAACAAACCTATCACAGGAGTATGTCATGAACAGAAGACAATTATTAACATCCATCGTTACATTAACAGGTATCGCCGCAATTTTACCGACGATCGCGCGTGCAGAACGTAAACGCGGTGGTGACACAGCAGCAGCAGGACCCGTATTGGTCGATGCCAAAGATGCTCAAGCCAAAGCCGTCAATTACGGTGCCGCACACAAAGACATCACTGACAAAGCCTTACAAACTGAGCGTTCAGGTGTAAAATGGGCTGATCAAAAATGTTCAGGCTGTGCATTTTATGACAAAACAAAAGAAGTTTCAGTAGGTGGTGTTAAAGCTGGTCCTTGCTCAATGCCTTTCGCCGCAGGAAAAGTTGTTGCGCAAAGTGGATGGTGTTCATCTTGGGCAAAAAAAGCTTAATCTGAAGTTTGAATTGATTAAAGAGTTTTAAGGACAAATTAAATTTGATTCGTCTTTAGAAATTAAATATTTGGTGATCGGCCTAAAGTCGCTCACCATTTTTTTTTCAGCATCATAACCGGCATCGTTTTTATCAGTATTTTTAATCCAGTAATCTAAGGCTTGTGCGTCTGTGTATGCGCAAAATTGTTTAAGCATCATCGATGCCACATAACCTGATGAATGCCAGCCGTTCCAACAATGTCCGTAAACAGGACCTGCGGCAGTGCCTTTGATGACATTATATATTTTTGAAATAAAAATTGAATTGTGAGTTGTATCCAAGCCAATAATATTTTCATAATTTAAAGTTTGAGTTTCATTTTTAAAATTTTTGCAATTTGTGATTTTAGCGGCTGTATTATAATTTGTGGGATACAAATAAATCGCATTGGCAAAGCCTTCTTCGCACAGATTTTGTAAGCCACCTTTTTGCAAAGGGTTTTCGTTGGCGCGAATGCCATCGATTTTATTATAAACATTATTTGCACCGCCACGATAATAAACGCCATGTAAAACCACGCGAAAATTTCTGACTCCGTACAGATTATCAAATTTATTTCCTAAATTATCGACCAATTTTGTAAACACGTCCGTTAATCCATATCGCTGACGATACTCAGTAGATTTTAACTTTAAATTTGTTAGGGCATCGCCAGATATAGTCGTAGGTTCAGATAAATTTGTATTTGAAGGCTGCGAAGGCGATAAATTTGTAGCTACTTTTTGTGGTGTGCACGAATAAACAAATACACTTGCAAAAAATATTTTAAACAAACACTTCATAAAAGACTGATCGGCAGAACGCGGCCATTTAT
>JAYTMM010000235.1:0-9050 GCA_043728555.1 Pseudobdellovibrionaceae bacterium | reverse complement strand
CAATGGCTACACCTGATAAAATATGCTGAACGCTTTCAGAAAATTTTTCTTCAGATGTGACGACTTGGTTTAATAAACCCAACACGCCAGGTTGATTTTTAGGATTACTTTGAGCCAAATTTTGCGTAGACATTTCTGTCGAATAAAAACTTGAACGTCCTGAATTGTTTTGTTTTAAAAAATCAATCGCCTGAGTCGCATCATTTTGTTTTGTCGACAAAAGCATTTGTAATTTAGAACCAAGTGCTGCTTCCATCGCGATTTCAAATTCAGCCGGAACTGAAATAACTTCAGAAACTGGAAAAAACGATTCAGTCACAGTGCCATCAGCGTGCATTTCTTTCTGAGACTTCGCCTTTGACCAAAGCATAACTTGCTTTACGCCTTCTTCGAAACCTTCAAAATTTGAATGTAAATTTTCAAGACCGTATAACATCGATGCTGTTTCATTTAAATTGTCTTTGAATGTTTGAACTTCATGTTGCTTCGTTGAAAGCTGTTCAGATAATATTTTTTTATTTGCCTCGAAAGATTCAACGTCATTTGATAGGTCTAATTGCAATTGACGATTTTGATCTAATTCTGTGCTAACTTTTCGGCGACGATTTTCAAAATCATGAGCCGTTTCACGTAATTCATTTAATTTAATTTCTTCGTCCGCTGATCGGTCAGAAATTTCTTGGCGTTGAGTTGAAATCGAATTTAATTTTGCATCCAACGAAGATTCGCTCTGACCTAAAGCAAACTGTTCACGACGCTTGATTGTTAAATCTTCGTCGATTTCAGTGTAACGCTTTTGATTTGCCGAAAACGATTCTGATTTTTCTGCGGCATCTGTCGTTAAAAATTCAGATTCCGATTTTAATTCTTCAACCTGTTGAAATAACGTTGATTGATCACGAGACAACAATTCATGACGAGCCTTTTGCTCGTTCAAAATATTACCCGTCATTTGTTCGTTACGTTTAGCTTGTTCTAAAGTAAAACGTAATTCCTGAATTTCTAATTCTTTTTTCTGAACTGCAGATTGATGATTGTAAAAATCTTGTTGTTTTGTTTCAACGGCCTTTTCTTGTTCAAGAATTGTTAATTTTAATGTTTCAAGTGTCGCTTGCATTTGCGACAAATCAGCTTCTGAACCGACTTCTAAGGACTGAGCCTCGTCAAATATTTTTTGTGCTTCGTCAGCCACGCGTTTTAATTCTACGTACTGAATTGATGATAGCCACAATTCAAGATCTTCGATTTGTGTTTTAATATTTTTATAACGTTCTGCGCGCTGAGCTTGACGTTGTAAAGAATCAATCTGTCTCTTAAGTTCTCCAATGATGTCTTGCAAACGAACCAAGTTTTGATCTGTTGAAATTAATTTACGCTGAGATTCTTTTTTACGAGCCTTGAATTTTGTGATTCCGGCAGCTTCTTCGATCAACATACGGCGATCTTCGGGTTTAGAAGTAATAATTTTACCAATCATACCTTGGGCAATAATTGAAAAACCTTTTGAACCAGCGCCTGTGTCCATGAAAATTTCTTGAACGTCTTTTAAACGCGATGGCTCTTTGTTAATAAAATATTCACCTTCACCATTACGATGAAGTTTACGAGTGATCATGATTTCAGAATGTTTTAAATATTTAGCCGGAAATGGTCCACCGTCATTTTCGAGAGTCAAAGAGACTTCGCACATTCCAAGTGCTGCGTAACCTTCTGATCCACCGAAAATAACATCCGTCATCGTTGTTGCACGAAGATCTTTGGCCGATTGATCGCCCATGACCCACATTAACGCATCAACGATGTTTGATTTTCCACAACCGTTCGGACCAACGACACCGGTAATACCCGCATCAAAAGAAATGACCGTACGATCTTTAAAAGATTTAAAACCAATGAGCTCAAGTTTTTTAATTCTCAAGAAATACCTCGTTGTTGAAATTGTGAATCACTCTATAACTGTCCTTTGGTCGAGGGGATGTGTCAACATTGACGCGATGCTGTGCTTGAATAATCGTATTTGAAAATTACCAAAATCCCCTATGAAAATAAGCTGACTGTTTCAACGGCAAAGTCAAAAAATAAAAAATGCCCATGATTTTGGATGCTGGCAAATTGATCGAAGATTCAACATTTGTGATCGAGCATCTTATTGGCCAGAATATCTTTAAATATAATTTGTCGGATGCAAAATTCAGACTAATTCAGTGTCGCCAATTCAGTTTGGTATTCGTTGATTTGCTGGTTCAATTGGCTTTGACGGTAATTTAAATCGGCCAATTGATTTCCAAACGATGTTGATTGGCTATTTAAATTATTGCGCTCGCCTGCATAGGGGTCTTGCTCGCCGGCCTTAACGTACGGAATATAACTGAGCCGATGATCGATATTACTTTTCATGACCGACAGTCGACTGATCTCGGTCAATGATTCGCGTTTTTTTGATTCTGCCAATACAAGTAAATTTGATAAATATTTTTTACGACCGATTTTATAATCGGGCATGAATTTTTTCTCAAGATCTGCAGCACATACATTTTTATATTTTTTTCCGCTTTGCCCAGCCGTTTGACCATCAGAACAATAGGCTAGATTACCTTCGTGAAATTTTCGGTTTAACAGTCCTAATAAATTGCTTTCACAAAAATCAGAATTTAAAGTATCGCCCTGTTTACCCGTCTGAAAAGCGGTTTCAGGCTGACAGTATCTGGACATGCCAGCTTTGAATCCGACATCCAATTGCGATTCTGAAATATCGGCTTCTGCTTTACGACATTGATTCACTTGAGGATCATTAGATATACGTTCACCGCGCAAAGCCGCATCGTAACCCAGCTGATACCAATTTAATTTATTACACTGCTGGCGAATAAAAAAATTAGCACAACCTGAAAATAAAAACACAATTGAACAAACAGAAAATATTTTTTTCATTTAAATGACCTTAATTTCAACGGGTTATTTTTTATTACGCTTCAGAGTCGCTCTGGCTGCCGCAAGTCTGGCAATTGGCACTCGAAATGGCGAACAACTGACATAATCTAAATTTATGTTTTCAAAAAATTCAATTGAATCAGGATCTCCGCCGTGCTCACCACAAACACCAACCTTCAGATTACCTTTGGTTTGTCGCCCCAGATCAACACCTGTTTTAACTAAAATTCCAACGCCCATTTGATCAATTGAAACGAATGGGTCTTTGGCGAAAATTCCTTGGCTGACATAGCTTCCTAAAAATCGTCCGGCATCATCGCGCGACAATCCCAATGTTGTTTGAGTTAAATCGTTTGTTCCGAAACTGAAAAAATCCGCATGCTTTGCAATTTCATGAGCGGTTACCGCCGCACGTGGAAGCTCAATCATTGTTCCGACCAAATAATCAAATTTTGTATTTGTTTCTTTTTGAACACGCTCGACAACTTCGATGGTTTGCTGACGTAGAATTTGTAATTCTTTATCAGTCGCAACCAACGGAATCATAATTTCAGGAACTAATTTAAAGCCTTCTTTTGTTAACTGTGCAGCGGCTTCGGCGATCGCACGCGATTGCATTTGATAAATTTCAGGAAATGTAATTGCAAGCCTGCATCCACGATGACCCAACATCGGATTGAATTCATGCAGCGCTTGAACTTTATTTCTTAATTTATTCACATCGTAATTTATACGTTTTGAAAGTGATTCAATTTCTGCTTCGGTGTGCGGTAAAAATTCATGCAGCGGAGGATCTAATAAACGAATCGTAACAGGAAAGCCTTCCATGATTTTAAACAATTGATAAAAATCATCACGTTGCATAGGGCGAATTTTTGCCAATGCTCGTTCACGTTCAACCTTGGTTTCTGAAATAATCATTTCGCGAACAGCGTCGATGCGGTCCGCACCAAAAAACATGTGCTCTGTTCGACAAAGTCCAATACCTTCAGCACCAAATTCACGTGCTGTTTTTGCATCTTTTGGTGTGTCTGCGTTGGTGCGAACTTTCATTCGACGAATTCCATCTGCGATTTTCATCAGGCGATCAAACGTTCCATCCAATTTGGGTTCAATGGTTTTCACTTCACCTAAGAAAACTTCACCAGTTGAACCGTCCAAAGTAATCACATCACCTTTTTTTAAAACATAGCCCTTAACACGCAATTGTTCTTGGTGATAATCAACATCGATTTCAGAGCACCCTGCAACACAACATTTACCCATGCCGCGCGCAACAACCGCCGCGTGTGATGTCATACCACCGCGTGAAGTTAAAATTCCAACGGCTGCAATCATGCCCGCGATATCTTCTGGTGAAGTTTCAACGCGAACTAAAATAATTTTTTCGCCGCGCTCTTTAGCGGCTACAGCGTCTTCTGGCGTAAAAACAATTTTTCCGCACACACCGCCGGGGCTTGCGGGTAACCCGCGAGCTAAAGTGGTTTTTTGCGCTTTTGGATCAAGCGTTGGATGCAGCAATTGATCAAGCGAGGCTGGATCAATTCTTAGAATTGCTTCTTCTGGAGTAATTAATTTTTCATCAATCATATCCAGAGCAATTTGAATAGCTGCTTTTGCTGTGCGTTTTCCATTACGTGTTTGCAGCATCCACAATTTATTTTTTTCAATCGTGAATTCGATGTCTTGCATATCCTTGAAATAAGTTTCTAATTTTTTATAAATAGTTTCTAAATCATTATATGGTTCTGGCATAATTTCTTTGAGAATTGAAATTGTCTGCGGAGTACGAATACCTGCAACGACATCTTCGCCCTGTGCATTTACTAAAAATTCGCCGTAGAATTTTTTTTCTCCAGTGCTGGGATCACGTGTGAAAGCAACACCCGTCGCGGAATCATCACCTAAATTTCCGAAAACCATCGATTGCACATTCACAGCAGTTCCCCAACTGGCAGGGATTTCATGCAGTTCGCGATACGTGATCGCGCGAGCTGTGTTCCAGCTGCGAAATACGGCGCTGATTGAACCCCACAATTGCTCGAACGGATCGGACGGGAAATTTTGACCCGTCATTTGTTTGACCATGTCTTTGAATTTAAAAACTAATTTTTTTAAATCATCGGCCGTCAAATCAGTGTCGTTATGAATTCCTTTTTCAGCTTTTAAATCCTCAAGCGTCACTTCAAGTAACGATGAATTCATTCCCATCACAACATCAGAATACATTTGAATAAACCGGCGATATGAATCCCACGCAAAACGCGGATTTTTTGATGACTGAGCCAAGCCTTCAACAGTTTGATCATTTAAACCTAAATTAAGAATCGTATCCATCATACCTGGCATCGATGCACGCGCGCCCGATCTGACGCTGACAAGCAACGGATTTTTTGCATCGCCAAATTTTTTTCCGATTTTATTTTCAACACGAACCAAAGCTGTTTGCGCTTCGGCTTTAACCCAGTCAGGTAATTTTCCGCCTTCAGCATAAAAGTGCGTACAGATATCTGTCGAGATCGTAAACCCTGGCGGCACGGGCAAACCTAACGAGGTCATTTCGGCCAAGTTTGCACCTTTGCCACCTAAAATATTTTTCAAAGATGCGCCGCCCTCAGATTCACCGGCTGAGAAAAAATAAACAAACTTTTTGGGACGCTCTAATTTTTCACCAGTTAATTTTTCATGTGACATAATTTAATATCCTTTAAAATTGTTTAAGTTGAACAGCGATATATTGATTCAGTTCTGAAATCTTCACGCGCTCTTGAGTCATTTTATCGCGGTGACGAACCGTGACTGCTTGGTCGTTGATCGTTTCAAAATCGTAAGTCACACAAAACGGAGTTCCGATTTCGTCTTGACGGCGATAACGTTTTCCAATCGAAGCTGTTTCGTCATACTGCACATCAAAATCTTCGGATAATTGATCACGCAATTTCATTGCTGGAATCGATAATTCATCTTTTTTTGAAAGCGGCAGAACACAGACTTTGATCGGAGCAATGTCAGGATGTAATCCCAACACGACACGAATGTCTTCGGTGACTTTGCCAGATTCATCAGTTTCAGTTGTCACTTCTTCGCGGTATGCATCGCACATGAACGCTAAAAATAAACGATCACATCCCACTGCAGTTTCGATCACAAAGGGCAGAAATTTTTCTTTGTTCGCTTCGTCAAAATATTCTAAATTTTTTCCAGAAAATTTTTGATGCTGAGTCAAATCGAAATCAGCGCGGTTATGAATACCTTCAAGCTCTGAAAAACCCATCGGAAATTGATATTCAACATCAACTGCCGCACGTGCATAGTGCGCTAATTTATCGTGATCTTTAAATTTTAAGTTTTCTTCACGAATTCCGTATTTCAGATAAAATTTCTTACGATTGTCTTTCCATTCGTTAAAATATTTTTCGTCGGTTCCGGGTTTAACAAAATATTGCATTTCCATTTGTTCAAATTCACGCGTACGAAAAATAAAATTTCCGGGCGTGATTTCATTACGAAATGATTTTCCGATCGCAGCGATACCAAACGGAATTTTATAACGGCTGGATTGCTGGCAATTTTGAAAATTGACGAAATGACCTTGAGCAGTTTCTGGTCGCAAATAAACGACCGCACTGGTGTCTTCAAGCGGACCCATATGAGTTTTAAACATCAAATTGAATTGACGTTCTTCGGATAAATTTTTTGATCCACACTGCGGACATTGTTTTTTTATTAAATATGAATCGGTATTATCTGCACGAAAGCGGGTTTTACAATCTTTGCAATCCACCAATGGATCTGAAAATCCATCAATGTGCCCAGAGGCTTTCCAGACTGTGGGGTGCATTAAAATCGCTGCATCAAGACCTACGATGTCTGAACGTCGGGTCATCGCGTTCCACCAAGCACGCTTCACATTCATTTTCATCACCGAACCCAATGGGCCGTAATCCCAACAGCTGCCAAGGCCACCGTAAATTTCTGAAGATTGAAAAACAAAACCGCGGCGTTTTGAAAGACCCACGAGAGTTTGCAAATCTTTAAGTCTTCGGATTGTTGGTTTTTGTTTTGGAGTTTGTGCGGGTGTTGATTCAGACACGATGACATCGCTTTCTTGCTGCTGGTTGCAGCCGAAAAATTTTTATTTTGAGTTACTGTTAAATATTGTCACTAAATGCTACCGACCCAATCGCAAGTCGTCAAATTTGTTGGTCATATTCTTAATTGTAAATACGGCGCGTTGGTAAAATAGAATCGATATTCGGACCAATTTCGTGACCAGCTATCAGCCTATTTGAATTCAGCTGAATTTATTTTTTGCATCAGACATCAGCATGAACAATCATAAACATTCAAAAACTTGCTATGTTGATGTAATTTTCAAATATCAAGAACTTGCAAAATATATTCTAAAAAATAATGATCTGGATCAAGACGATATTAACCTAGCAATTATAGATTCGCTCCGGCGGATCTTCGCCATTTAATTGGCGAATGAATGCCTGTAACTCTGCTTTTAAAGATTTTTTATCTGACCTTAAACTTTCATTCAGTACATTGTAATCACATTTATTGTCTATTAAATTAATCATATAAATCATATAGGCATCTTCAAAAATTAAGTACGGAATACCTGAGTAGTCCAAAACAAATACGCAAGCACCTATTTCTTCGTATCTTAGTTTTTCATAGTACGCAGAGGATAAGTCAGTACTTTCAAAATATTTCATTTCTATAGATTCTAAATCATCGTAATTTTCAAAATAAAAGCCTTTCAGTCGTTTACAATTCGGATTCGAATCGATAAATTTTTTTTTGATGTAATCTATAAATTTCAGACGTTTTTTGTATTCCATGGCTTAAGAATCGGTTTTTAATTAAGATGTGCTGAATCTATAGACTTAAGTCTTAGATATTTGCAAAGTGTTGCGTTCTGGTCGGCTTGACAACCCCGAATCCAGCCCCTAATTTGCCTCTCATAAGCGAACATACATAGTCAAAAATTAAACGGAGGCCTTTATGTCAGAATCGACAAAAAACACAACAGAAAAAAAAACACAGAGCTTTAATGCTGAAATTAAGCAGCTTTTAGATATCGTCATTCATTCACTGTATTCGCAAAAAGAAATTTTTATTCGTGAATTAATATCGAATTCTTCCGATGCGATTGATAAATTAAAATTCGAAAGTTTAACAAACGCGAAATTAATTCCTGATAACAAAAAATTGGAAATCAGATTGGTTCCAAACAAAGAAGCAAATACTTTACAAATTATTGATACGGGCATCGGCATGAGCCCCGACGAAGTGACTCAGTTCATCGGAACAATCGCAAAATCAGGAACAAAAGCTTTTGCGCAAATGAACAAAGAAATGAAATCAAAGCCTGAACTGATCGGTCAATTCGGCGTTGGATTTTATTCGGCGTTCATGGTCGCAGACACAGTGACTTTACATACTCAAAAAGCTGGCACAGACATCGGTACAATTTGGGAATCCTCAGGTGATGGCACATATTCGACAGAAACCGCAGTTCGCCCTGAAGGTTTCGGTACAACGATCACATTAAAATTAAAAAAACAAAACACAGAAAAAACTGAAGACGGTAACGAATCAGTTCAGGATTTTTCTGATGAGTGGACATTGAAATCTTTGGTTAAAAAATATTCTGATTTTGTCGCTTGGCCGATTCAGATGAGCACATCAACTGAAAAAGAAAACGAAGAAACAAAAGTCAAAGAAACTGTTATTGAAGATCAAACCTTAAATAGCCAAAAAGCATTATGGCTACGCCCTGCTGCTGAAATTAAACCCGAAGAATATAATGAATTTTATCAGCATTTAACTCACGATTGGCAAACCCCATCAAAGCATGTTCATTTCAAAGCGGAAGGCACAACTGAATTCACAAGTTTATTTTATTTTCCATCAAAAAAACCTTGGAATTACCAAATGAAAGATTACGAATTTGGTTTGAATTTATATATTAAGCGCGTTTTTATTATGGAAAACTGCAAAGATTTATTACCGCCGTATTTACGATTTACAAAAGGCCTTGTTGATTCAAATGATTTATCGTTAAACGTATCACGCGAATTGTTACAACAAGATCGCCTTGTCACTGT
>JAYTMM010000234.1:0-2458 GCA_043728555.1 Pseudobdellovibrionaceae bacterium | reverse complement strand
CGGTGATTACAACAAAGTGACTACCACTTTAAAATTTTTAAAAAATGAATTCGGATTGTCAGAATCAGAATCCCTTATTCAGTGTGCATTTGTTGGCGACTCACCCAATGACGAACCGATGTTTGAAAAATTTCCGCTGACTTTTGGAGTTGGTAATTTGCAAAATTTTTCGGATCAGATGAAATTTTTGCCAAAGTTTATATCCAGCGAAAA
Source organism: Pseudobdellovibrionaceae bacterium (assembly GCA_043728555.1). Taxonomy (GTDB): domain Bacteria; phylum Bdellovibrionota; class Bdellovibrionia; order Bdellovibrionales; family Bdellovibrionaceae; genus Pseudobdellovibrio. The sequence goes on along the minus strand of JAYTMM010000234.1, from coordinate 2,245 downwards.
TGGTGGCGAAGGATTTAGTCAGATTGTTACAAAATTATTAAGTTAATAATTTTGTAACCGCTTCGCTTTCACTCAGTACTTGCTGAATGGAGTCGATATCTGAAAATTATTTTTCTTTTGCCATTGAGCTGAAGTAGGCCGCTCCTGGATCGTCATAAAATCCAGAAACACGTATCTTACCGTCACTATATTTTCCCCAATATGGATATGTCGCTATGGACATCGCCATTACTGCCTTTTTTAAATTCGAAGTTGCTCCAAAAGTAGAAGACTTGACCTTCCAAATTTCTTTAATTTTTTTTGTCTTAAAAAATATATTACCATCAATTGCAGTCAGTACCAAATAACGGTTATAGTTTGTCTCTGTCGACGATCGCATAACACTGCCTTGGTATTTCAATCCACCATTATTGGATTCCGATACAGCAGTAGCCGAATACCCATTACTATCTCTGTAAGTCGTATTAACAGAAGAATTCGGTATCCAAGAGTATATTGGCTCAGACCAAACTTTTGTATCATTAATAGGATCACTAATTCCGTATGAAACAAGAATTATTTGATCTGGATTTTCATTCTGCTTGGCGAGCCTAAATAAACCAGAGTTATCAATCATGGGTTCAATTTGCGAAGTATAGTCAACGAACTCCAAACTGTCTGTTGGATTGTTGTCATTTCCAGAAGCCATTATGTAAGATTGAATTTTAGTGTTTCTATTTGACCTATTCAAAGCCTCTATAATAATTTCGTATTTTATTGAGTTTAAATTTTCATAATTTTGAACAACTGAATCTTTTACAAAAAACACTGTTCTTGCGAAATAATATAATGTGATGTTTTCAAATACTAGCACCTGATATGGTTTTCCAAATCTTAACTGCAAATACGATTCATCTTTGCCGATAGCGTTTTCAACAGACCGACTACTTCCTGAAATATTATTCTTAAAACTGTTCATTGATTCACAGCCAATAAAAAACAGTACAAGACTTAAAAAAATCATTTTCATACGCAACCTCGCTATTAAACATACATGCAACTAGAAAAAAATAACATGAAATTGTAGCGATTTCTTGACCTTAGCCTAAATCCAAAAAAATATTAAAAATGTATTTTTGTAATCGCATCGCTAAACGCACTCCAACCCGGAAACGGCGAAATCTTACCAAGCCGCCTTTGCCCACGATAAGCTAAAAATACCGGAATGCCGTGCAGACCAAAGCGATTTGCCAATTCAAAATCTTCGTACACATTTGCATGATACCAATCCAGATTCCAATTTTTAGCTTCATCAAAATATTCACTTAAAACTTTTTTCGCAATTTCACAGTTCGGACAATTGATTCCCCACAAAAAAATAATTTTCAGACGTCCATCCTCAATTATTTTTTCATCGAAATTTTGTGTTGATACTAATGTTGGCTTATATAAATCAAAAAATTTTATTTCTTGCGTCATGCTATTTTTTAAACTTCTCTTTCGTTAATTTTCGATGACCTTCAAAGACCGTTAGTATTTCAATACTATTTTTTTTAATTCGATAAACCAAACGGTAATTATCAATCAGCACTTCCCGAATATTTTCTAACTTCAGCTCCGGCACAATTCGACCGCGCATAGGAAGATCGACTAATCTTTCGCCCGAATTATATAGTTCTGCGATCCACAATTCAGCCCTGTCTTTTGAGTCTGCGGAAATATATTCTTTGATGGCTAGTAAATCTTGAATAGAATTTTCAGTCCAAACGATTTTAAAGACCACACTCATTTTATTTTTTTAAACCCAATTTTGATTTGGCCTGTGAAGATGTATAAACCTTGCCTACATCGGCATCATCAAGGCCGCGCTGAACAGCATTTAAAAATCGATCTGTCTCTTGCTGTTGTATGCGATCAAATTCTGCGGGAGACAATAATACTCCAGCAGGCTTTCCATTTTGCGTAATCAATAAAGGTTGCGCGGAATCTTCGATTCGCTCTAAATAACTTGCAGCTTTGCTTTTAAACTCTGCCAAAGTCACGATGTCTTGAGAAATTTTTAAGGCTTTCATAAAACTCCTTTTAAAGACTATTATAGATCTTTTTAAGAACTTTTAAAAGGCTATTTATGCAAATTCAAATATCACTGACATAACAGCAACTTAGCTTATTCGCCAATTTTTCCATGATATTTTAAAAATTCAGATCGAGCTTCATCCCAAGTAAAATGATGAACTGATCCATTGGCGAAAACTTGGTGATCCCA
>JAYTMM010000233.1:0-9737 GCA_043728555.1 Pseudobdellovibrionaceae bacterium | reverse complement strand
TTTATTTCCACCCATTCCTGTCGCTGCAATTTGAAAAGTATAATTTCCTGCAGGAGTTTTTCGGCCTTTGTCATCATTGCCATTCCAAGAAATTTCATTGTCACCTGATTTTAATTCATTGAATTTAAATTCACGAACAATATCACCTTTTGAATTCATGACTTTGACGTCAGCTTGTTTTGCATCCATTGGTAATTTGAATTTAAAATCATGTTCTTTGTCTAAATCAGTGCGCACAATTTTTGATGAATCGCCCGACACTTGTTTGCCAATTAAATTTAACGCCTGAAACTGTTCAACAGGTTTACTGGCACCTTTAATTTCAGTCAGCGTCGTATTCATGTTCGTCATTTGCTCGAGCGAAGAAAATTGCGCCAGCTGTGCGGCCATTTCATGATTCTTTAATGGATTCGATGGATCTTGATTTTTTAACTGAGCAATCATCAATTTAAAAAAAGCATCTTTATCCATTTTACTGTCGCCAGTGCCACGAACTTGTTTTGATGGATCAACCCAATTTTTATCAGCCACTTTATTTAAAACATTTCCGATGTTTTCATCGCCCAACATTTGCTTTTGTGCATCTGTTAATTGCGTCTGTTGAACTTCAGATTTTAAATTTGGCCCAGCTTGAGCTGCATCTTGCCATGTTTTAACTCCGTTACCCGCGCCCATCACTGACATAAAGACCTCTTTCTATTTTTATGATTACGCAACAGTTTCATTCGCAGTTAAGCCACTGCATTTAAACCCTGCGCTTTATTCAGTCCGTAATATTGACTGGCTGCAGATTTTTGAATGCTGGCAATCGGAATGACAACAGGTCGATCTTCATTCAACAAATTTTTTGTAAAACTTTGTTGTTGATTCTGATTTTTCTGTTGCTGCATCTGTTGCTGAAGCTGATCAAACGTTTTAGATTGATTCGATTCAGAACCTGCTTGCTGATTGCTGTTTTGCAACGATCCGGAATTATTTTCCGTATTTGTTGCATTCACACTGTTAATCTTAACATGTTCTAGACTGATTTGTCGCGCAGCCAGACTGGACCTTAGATCAGAAAGACTGTCTTCAATTAATTTTTTGACAGATTTATCCTGCGTATTTAATTCGATATTCATTTTTCCGTTGGTCATCATCACTTTTAAATGCACATCACCCATTCCATCGGCGGCGTTCATTTTCAAAGTCACTTCACCGCCACCTTTAGTGACTAAATAATTGGCTTGATTCAACAATTCTTTCACACTGGGATCATTCGTGGTTTCTGTTTTTATTGCATCTGCAGCAGCCGGTTTTGAATGATCTGTGCCTTGCGCTGATAATTGCGAATGAAATTCATTTTGACCCACATGTTTAGAATCTGTTTTCATCAATTCATTTTTGATCTGATCTTCTTTCAAAGATTTCTGATCTGTTGATGATTGGTCTGATGACTGATCGCTGTTTTTAGCATCCGACTGAAGATCAGCTGTCGCATCCTGCTTTGCTGAATTCATCACTGGCGCATTTTTATCTGATGCGGCCAGCTTTTCGTTCAGTTGATCTAATTTCAGCTCTGACAGCTCTGTACGATCTTTCTTTAAGGCGTCCATGACTTTGTCTTGGAAAGCATTTGGTGCTGCGTTTTCTGATGCTTGCAAAGAAATATCAACCTCATCCTGAGTTTGAATTTCTTTGCCGTCAGTATTCTCTGCTTGAATGCTTTTCGACAAAGCCAGATCCACAGCCGATGCATCCTGCATTTGCGCGGGTTTAATTTCTGGGGCCGTCTGAACAGCAGACATGTCTTTGGTTAAATCAATTGTTAAATTTTTTTGTGATTCTTCGACCTGTGCCAGATTTTCTTCGAAATCTGGGATTTTAACTTCACTCTCGTCAGAGACCATGTTTATTAAAATCATCGCTTTATCATTTTTTAAATCTAACTTTTCTTCACCACTTTCATTGTCATTACTTTTGCGATCTTCTTTTTTTGCAACCTTCTTTTTATTTTCCCCAGGTTGGCTTTCTTTTTTTTCGGCTTTGAAGTTTTTTTCATTTTCCTTGGTTTGTTCTTTCTTAAGCTGCTCTTTCAAGTGATCCTTGAAATCGCTTTTTAAGTTTTTCGCACCTAGGTCTTCAAGCTTTTCAGATTTCTGATTCTTTATTTTATTATTAATCAGTGCATCTGCTTTTTGCGGGGGACTGACGCTTGTCAGTTTATCCAGCACGTTCCTCCTTGGTTAGGGTTTACTTTCGTTCGCTTTATTATTCGAATTGTTTGATTCGGCGGCCACTGCCGGCATTCTGTAGCCTGCATATTTTTCTGCAAAGACTTGCGCCTTTTCAGTTTTAATTAAATTTAAAATATCTGCGGCGCTTTTCTTTTTCATGCGACTTAAAATTTCAATCACTAAATCTTCGTCCATTTTTTCAAAAACTTGCGCTGCTTGAATCGGTTTCATATTTGAATAAACTTGAACCAATGTATCAACTTTACTGCTGTCAGCCGCAATGCGATCCTTTAATAAAGTTGAAATTTTTGTTCTGTATTCTTCAAGTTGTACCAATTTTGATTCAATCTCTAGTTTTTGTTTTGCAATTTCTGCAGATTTTTTATTTAAATCTTCTTCGCGTTGATCTAATTCTTTTTTGCGTTCAGCCAATTTAAATAAAAAATCGGACTCATCAACAGATTTTGGTTCGGGTTTGGCTTCGACTGTTTTTTCTGTTTTTTCTTCAGTCGCTGTGGGTATTTTTGTTTCAGCTGGTTTTTCCGAAGCTTGAGCTTCGCCCAGACCGATTTCGATTTTTTTAACATACGTTTCAATTTGATCAAAATTTTCAACAGCCAAAAAGAATCCGCCTGAAAATAATAAAAACAGAAAGAATTGCGTCGCTGGAAACTTTTTATTTTTTGTTTTCGTTTCAGTTTTTGTTTTTTTCATTTGCTTAGCTAATGCAGACACATCCACAGGCTTTTTAACAGTCTGTCCTGCTGTATTTTGCTTCACTTTTTTAAAAAACTGATCGTACGATTGACTCATTATTTTTCTATCCTTGCGTAACGTAAAGTTGCAATTTCATCCAGCTCTTTACTTTCGTTTTCATAAAAGGCTTTCAGAAATTCTTCTTTTTTCTTCTCTTTAAGCCTCTCCATCATTTTAGCCTCTGTTTGGGCTTTCAGCAAAATTTCACGATAGGACTCGACTTCTTTTTCTAATTTCTTAAGACTTTCGTTCTGTCGGGCTATACGCAAGTCTTGCCCCGATAGGTATAAATTAATTTGCTGAACTTGATCTTGCCAATGATTCTGAGTTCTGACGATTTCGAATCTGTGTGCAATATTTTTTTCTTTTTCAAGAATCATGTTATCGCGAATTTGTTCTGCTGCTGTTAAATTATTTTGTGCTTGAATAAAATCACGCTTCGCAAGATCAACTTGCAAATTTCTATGATTTAAAACTTTTTCTAGCGAGAATTTAAATTTCATTCACGTCCTTGATCTGAAATTTTAAAAAATTTACGCCCCTGCAGTTAAATTTTGCATTTGCTTAATACATTGCTGCATCGTCGAATGGTCTTCTGTTTTTTGTTTTAAAAATTCATTTAACGGTTCGATTAATTTAACAGCTTTATCAATTTTTGGATTTGCTCCGGCCTTATAGGCACCGATATTAATTAGATCTTCAGCATCTTTGTAAGTCGCAAGCAACTCACGCATTTTATTTGCCATGCGCGCATGATCAGGCGACGTGACGGCCTTCATGACTCGACTGGCACTTTGTAAAATATCAATCGCAGGGTAATGACCTTTGTGTGCTAAATGTCTGGATAAAACAATATGACCATCAACAATCGAACGCACAGCATCCCCGATCGGATCATTCATATCATCACCTTCGACAAGTGTTGTATAAAATCCTGTGATCGATCCAGAGTTTTCAAAATTTCCGGCACGCTCTAATAATTTGGGTAACGTTGAAAATACACTGGGCGTATAACCACGTGACGTGGGCGGTTCGCCAATGGATAAGCCGATTTCACGAAGAGCCATCGCAAAACGTGTCACCGAATCCATGACTAATAAAACATTTTTACCCTTGTTAGCAAAAAATTCTGCAATCGCCGTTGCCACGTAAGCCCCGCGCATACGTAACAACGGGCTTTGATCACTGGTCACACAAACTACAACAGTTTTTTTCATACCTTCAGGGCCTAATTCATTTTCAATAAATTCACGAACTTCGCGGCCACGCTCACCGATCAGCGCAATGACATTGATATCGGCTTCGGTTTGTTTCGCCATCATTCCCATCAATACGGATTTTCCGACACCGGAACCTGCCATGATCGCAACACGTTGACCGCGACCAACAGTGATCGCAGAATTAATTGCGCGAACACCAACGTCCAAAGATTTTCTGATCGGTTCACGTGATAACGGATTTACAACTTCGGCGTACAAAGGAACTTCTTTGGTCGTTTCGACGGGACCTAATGAATCGATTGGTTGCCCTAATCCATCAACAACCCGACCTAATAAATCATCTGAAACTTTTACTGTAGCGATTGATTTTGATAAAATAATTTTCGACCCTAATGAAACTCCGCGCATTTCGCTCAGACCCATCATTAAAACTTGGCGATCTTTAAATCCGACAACTTCAGCGTACAATGGTTTTGTTGATGTGGGTGTTTCGATCTGACAAATACTTCCGACACTGGCGCCAGGTAAAAAACCTTTAATCAATAATCCAGTGACTTCGGTGACCTTGCCACTGTCTTTTGTTAAATGAATATTTTTTAAAATATCAGAATATTTATCAAAATTTATATCCACAGATTATCCTACTTTATTTTTAACTTTAGGTAATGCTTGCTTGATTTCGTCCCACAATTTACTTGTGCGCTCAGGGATACGAGCATCAATGACGCCGTAATTTGTTTCAACAATGCAACCGCCGGGTTCAATGTGTGGCATCGATTGTAATTTAATATTTTTTAAGAAATCAAATTCACGACCAGTTTGCAGTTTCATTGATTCTAAAAACTGAATTTGCTCTGGCGAAACCGAAACTGTAACGTCTTCGTCAGCTTGTGCTGTTTCAATCGATTTCTGGATCACAGATAAAATAATTTCTGGCTTTGATTCAATGTGATCAAACGCCAATTTTTCGGCAATACGATAAACCATCGTCATTAAATGTGTTTCGTTTTGATGAGCCAATTCTTCTTTCAGTTGACCCAATTTTTGAATTAAATTCTGAAGCTGCTCTAAACCTGCGTTGATCCCTAAGGACGCGGTATCAAATGCTTCTTTGTGTCCTTCAGATTTTCCTAATTCATAACCTTGCGTGAATGCTTGTTCTTGAATCAATGCAACTTTTTCTAAAGCCAAGTCTTCAATTTTTTGCTCTTCAGATTGTTTTTCAATTTCAGCAACACCTGTCGTGTGGCGCAAAACATCACTCATGACAAAATCAGAGCCCTGCTTTTTTTGAATCAAATAATCCAACGCTGCGGCTGGTGTTATAGCTGCAAAATCTTTGGGTTTGTATTCAAGAACAGTGGCTGCTGATAAATTTGTTTTTTGAGTCATCGATTATATCTTTCCATTTTAAACCATCGCATCTTCTGTGCCACCGCGAGCAATAATAATTTTACCTTCGGCCTCTAAACGGCGAGCTACGTTTACAATTTCTTGCTGCGCGCCTTCAACATCAGATAAACGTGCCGGTCCCATATTCGCTAAATCTTCGCGAAGCATTTCGGCCGCACGAGCTGAAATATTTTTGAAAATTTTTGTACGAATGTCTTCGTTCGCTGTTTTCAAAGCCATTAACAATTTATCATTGGCCACTTCTTTCAGAAGCATTTGAATACCACGATCGTCAATTTTTGTGACGTCCTCAAAGACGAACATCAATTTACGAATTTCTTCAGCCAATAATGGATCTTTTTCTTCTAATCTGGACATAATTGATTGTTCAGTATTTTTATCCATGACGTTTAGCATTTCTGCCACCGGTTGAACACCGCCCAATGAAGCTTGTTCAACAGAGTGTGTATTTGATAATTGATTTTTTAACACACGGTCAATGTCAGCAATTAATTCTGGATCAACATTTTCTAAATTCGCCATACGCATAACAACTTCGGCCTGCAGACTTTCTGGCAGACGGCGCAACACTTCGCCTTTTTTTTCTGATTCAAGATGTGCCAAAATAACTGCGACAGTTTGTGGATGTTCATTCACTAAAAATGTCGATAAGGCTTTGGCGTCAACCATTTCCAATGATTCCAAAGTTCGCCCACTGGCACCGTTGATATTTAAACCGCCCATGACTCCACGAGCACGTTCTTCACCGATCGCTTCAATGATGGCTTCTTTGCTGGACATTTTATCTGAAAATATAAAATCTTCGGATTCACTTAATGTTTCATAAAATTCTTCAAGCACACGTTTTGTGACTTGCACGGGAACGACTTTAAATTTACTCATTAAATGGATCAGTTTTCGAATATCGCCATCATCCATTTTTGTAAATAAAACTTTGATCGCATCGCGACCTAAATAATTTACTAATATGGCCGCTTTATCAATTCCGCGAAGGGTATCGTAATCTAAATTTTCATACCGACTTGGAGCCTTCATAAATTACGATTCCTTCCGAGCAACCCACATATTAATTGCGCTGGATGCTTTTTCTTCGTCACTGTTCATTAAATTCATAATTCGGTCGCGCAGCAATTCACTTTCTGCTTTTTCAGGATCAATGGATTCTTGTAACATTGGTAAAATATTACCAAGACCTGGTAATGAATTATCAACGGATTGCAGGTCTTCAAGTTCTTCAAGCGTACGTGGTAACATTTCTTCGACAGTGTCTGTGAATGAATCTGTGATCCATTGCATGAATGGACGAATCACCATAAAGAAAAATAACATTAACGCAAAACCTAACAAACCCCATTTGAACAATGACTGAATCAGTTTTTTCTTTTCAATATTTGTTAACAGTTTTTCACTTTCAGTGAAATCTTCGGGCTGAAATTGAATCGATTCAATTTTAACTGAATCACCGCGTGCGGCCACAAAACCAACTGCACTTTTAACAAGTGATTCATATTTTGCAATTTCTTCAACAGATCTGGGTGCCCATTTTGTTTCCGTTTTTCCATCAGCGGATGTTGTTGTTGTCGAAACACCATCAATTAGAACAGCAACACTGATTTTTTCGACGCCACCAGCAGCTTCGCGAATATTTCGCGTTGTCTTTGAAACTTCGTTATTAATTGTCTTGGATTCTTTTTTAACATCTTGCTTGAAACCAACTTGGCCCGAATTATCTTCAGCACCTGGTAAATTCGAACGTGATCCGGGAACACCCGTTGGATTTGTACGCGCACCATCCAAAGATTCTTCGTTGGTCGTCATACTGCGAAGTGCTGTTTTATCTGGATCGACATTTTCTTCGACTGAGCTTATTACTTTCTGATTAATTGTTGCATCGACACGAGTCACAATTTTACCTTGGCCAACGACTTTAGATAAAATGCTGTCGATACGGCTTTCGAATTCTTTTTCGACTTGTGATTTTAATTCTAAAATTTCACTCGATGCACCAATCGCACCATCAGATTTTTTTGAAAGCATTTTTCCGCTTTGATCGATCACTGTGACTCGGTCTGCGTCCATACCTTCAACAGCATTTGAAACTAAAAATCTGATCCCGCGAACTTGATCAGCAGTTAATGTTTTACCTGCATGCAAAGAAACGACAATCGATGCCGATGGCGCGATAGATTCTTCCATGATCGCTTTTTTCTGTGGCAAAGCCAACATCACTTTGGATTGCTTCACTGCAGACAAAGTATTAATCGCACGCATTAATTCACCTTGAAGTGCACGCTGATAATTTACTTTTTGCGCGTACGAATTAATTCCGAAATCTGTTTTATCAAATAATTCCAAACCAATCGTACCCATATTCGCTGAACCAACTTCAGACATTAATTGCATTTGTGTCGCATGCAAAAATTCATTCGGAACGACGATGGTTTTTCCGTCGTCTTTTAATTGATATGGAATATTTTTCGAAGTTAATTTGCTGATAATTGTCGGCATCTGATCAGCAGGTATATTTGTCAATAAGGGCACATAATCTTTGCCGGAAACCATAAAACCCACAAAACCCATCGCAATAATAATTAACAAACCCGAAACTGTTAACGCAACACGCTTCGTCGGTCCAATCGATTTATAAAATTCTTGAAACTGGATGACTAATCCACCGAATAATTTTCCCACATCACACCTGCATTTTCATAATGTCTTGATACGCATCAATAATTTTGTTTCGTACCTGCACCATCGCACGCAATGCGATGTCAGCTTTTTCAGAAGTAATCATGACTCCTGCGATATCATCCGTTTTTCCTGTCGCCAGTTCTTGAACTTTTTGATCTGATTGCAATTGCAAATCATTCACATTTGAAATCGCTTCATTCAAAGTATCGGCAAAAGATTTACCATTATTTTTTTCTGTCTTAAACTGATCCGAAACAGAATTTGATGAACTGACACCAGAACCAATTTTGGTTCCGCTGGTTTCAAGAAATTTATTTGCATTCGAGATTGTTAAACCGTCCATGGTACACCTCTGTTCATATATTTAATTATCTACCAATTTCAAGCGCACTTAAAGCCATATCTTTCGATGCCTGCACGGCCTGTACGTTAGCCTCGTACGAACGCGACGCCTGTATCATATTCGTCATTTCTTCCATCAAATTAATATTCGGATAGGCTACGTAACCCTCTTCGTTCGCATCGGGATGCGACGGTTCGTATTTCATCAATGGCGCTTTTTTATCTGAAACAACATCTGAAACTTGGACTCGGGCATAATCAGATTTTGGATCTGTGACACCGATCACATCACCAAATGATTTTGCATCGGCGACCGCTTCAAAAACGACGTCTTTTCGGCGATAAGGACCACCTTCAGGAGTTTTTGTTGTATTTATATTTGCGATGTTTGACGAAATCGTATTCATCCGCGCACGTTGCGCCGACATTCCACTTCCGCTAATTCGAAAACCTGATAAAAAATCCGCCATACTTTTTACCTTTCCCCAAGAGCATATTTAATCGAAGCCATTTTTTTATTTATTAACTGAAGTGCTGCTTTATACAAAGTGACGTTCTCGGCTTGCGAGGTCATTTCTTGCTGCAGATCCACAGTATTGCCATCATTGTTTACAGCCACATCTGGATTGTCGTAAATGTCACCTGTTGGAGTTCCGGTTGCACCATTTGCGAAATGACTGCCGTTCGTTGTCGACATTTTACTTTTACCATCAACGTCTAAAGCACTGGCCAACGCGTCTTCGAAATCCATTTTTTTTGCATGATAATTTGGAGTCTCTGCATTTGCAATATTTGCAGCTGTCACATTGTGACGAATTTGCCGCATTCGCAATGACGTTGCTAATGCGTCAGTTGTTTTGTCAAAAAGATTACTCATAAATGACCCTCCAAACGATATTGATTTAATTTATTGCGCAAAGTGCGAATTGAAATACCTAAAACTTCTGCAGCTTTTGTTCTGTTCTGTTGAACAAAGTAAAGCGTTTGTAAAATATATTGGCGTTCAACAGTTTCCAGTTTTAAACCTACGGGAACTTCTAATTCTGATTCGCCTAAAACCAAATCGATGTCTTCGGGTTCGATATGATTATTTTTACAT
>JAYTMM010000232.1:0-4948 GCA_043728555.1 Pseudobdellovibrionaceae bacterium | reverse complement strand
CAAATTCAAGTTCAGCCTCTGGCACATATTTTATTGATCCCGATGGTGCCAGTGGACCACTTGCGCAAATTCAAGTGTATTGTGAAATGTCGTTAAACGGCGGTGGTTGGACTCTAGTCATGAAACAAAAATCAAATGATGGATCAACATTACAGGGTGATACTGCCTATTGGTCATCCGCAGCAACACCTGCATTAAATGATTCAGCTGGAAATTTAAATACATCAGATCAAAATTTAGTTTCTGCGGCATTCAATCAAATTTCATTAACACAAATGATGTTAGTCGCCAGCAACGAGGTGACACAACAGTTGCAATCAATCACTGCAGCCAGTGCCTTTGCAGCATTTCAAATTGCACCCACTGATTTTTCGGATGATACAAATGCAACCCGACCAAATTGGTTTATAAATACAAACTCTTATCCGAATGGTAATGCGATCACAGGAGCACGTTTGGGTTTTAATTTTCGTCAACGTGCAAGCGGTACAACTTATTGCGCGGCTCGCTGGGGCTGGACGGCCAACCAAGATAGCACAGGCTCAAGTCTGGGAACCTCCGATTCATGCGGAGGTCTGGGTGGCTATGGAACGCAGTACGGCGGAACATTCATGAGCAGTTCTAAAAATATTTGGCAACCCGCAACAGTTTTACTTTACGTTAAATAATTTTAATACTACCCTTGTTGAAAGCTGATTTCTCTGAGATTTTATTTCGAGCAGTCCGCTGACTTTATTTTTTCTATAAGTTTTGATTTTAATATCATAATTTATAGAGCTAACAACAAGGAGCCCTCATGAAACCGTCTGCAAACGCACGTCATTCTGCTTTTACATCAGCGATTGACACCAAAGCCAAAAACATTATTCAAATGACAGATCAATTCGGAAAAGAAATTCCTGTTTCTGAATACTTTGGTTGTCAAACATTTGGCCTTGCGCAAATGCGCGAAAAATTAACTAAGGATGCTTATAATAGCCTACTTAAAACTTTAGACGCTGGTAAAAAATTACCCAAAGAAACTGCAGAAGCCATCGCCTCTGCGGTGAAGGAATGGTCAGTGTCAAAAGGTGTCACACATTTCTCGCATTGGTTTCAACCGATGACCGGTTCGACCGCTGAAAAACATGATGCGTTTATTTCTATTCAACATGCCCATCATTCTGAACTTCGAGTCATCGAACGATTTACCGGCTCACAATTAATTCAAGGCGAACCTGATGCCTCTTCATTCCCCTCGGGCGGAATGCGTTCAACATTTGAAGCGCGTGGTTACACAGCTTGGGATCCGTCATCACCACTTTTTATTATTGAAGAAACAAACGGAAAAACTTTGTGTATCCCGACTGTGTTTTTTGGTTATCACGGACAAGCCTTAGATAATAAAATACCCCTTATGCGATCTGTCGAATCTGTCTCAAACAGTGCTTGTGATTTTTTAAAACTTGTTGGCGACGTTGATGTTAAAAAAGTTCAAACAACATTGGGTGTCGAACAAGAATATTTTTTAATTGATAAAAATTTCGTCGCTCTTCGCCCTGATTTGATGATGACAGGTCGAACATTGATTGGCGCACCTGCGGCTCGCGGTCAACAACTTGAGGACCATTATTTCGGAGCCATCCCTTCGCGCGTAAAACATTTCATGCAAGAGGCCGAATTTGAATTGTACAAATTAGGTGTACCGATAAAAACGCGACACAACGAAGTGGCGCCCAGCCAATTCGAATTAGCTCCAATTTTTGAAGACATGAATATTGCGTCTGACCATAATTTATTAACGATGGATGTTTTAAAACGAATCGCATTGAAACACGGAATGGTTTGCCTACTGCATGAAAAACCTTTTGCTGGAGTGAACGGATCTGGAAAACATAACAACTGGTCGATGTCGAATGATAAAGGTGAAAATCTTTTAGAACCCGGAAATACTCCTCACCAGAATTTACGATTTTTAGCCTGCCTTGCCGTCACATTAAAAGCCGTTCATTCAAATGCAGCCGTTCTGCGCGCAGCGATTGCTTCACCTGGAAATGATCACAGACTTGGAGCAAACGAAGCTCCACCTGCAATTATTTCTGTATTTTTAGGAAGTTTATTAGAAGATATTTTAAACACGATCGAAAAAGGCAACACCTTAAAAGGGACTGACCAACAAATTATTGATCTGGGCGTAAATAAAATTCCGAATGTTTCAAAAGATTACACCGACAGAAATCGTACAAGCCCATTCGCATTTACCGGAAATAAATTTGAATTTCGCGCCGTAGGATCAACACAAAATGTGGCCGTACCAATGTCAATTTTGAATGCGGCAGTTTCTGCGTCATTCAAAGAATGTACAAACAGGTTAAAAGAATTATTAAAAAAGAAAAAACGTGACGAAGCTGTCATGGAATTAATCAAACAAATCGTCAAAGAAACCAAAAATATTCGCTTTTCTGGCAATGGGTATTCGGAAGAATGGAAAACTGAAGCCAAAAAACGTGGGCTTCCGATTTTGAATACAACACCTGATGCACTTGAAGTTTTCAAAGATAAAAAAGCAGTTCAATTTTTAGTCGACACAAATGTTTTAACATCTGAAGAAATCGCCAGCCGTTATCATATTGCCGTTGAACGCTATGTGAAAACTTTAGAAATCGAACATTTATCATTGATTGAACTGGCGCAAAGTTATGTGATCCCTGCCATTGAAAAACAAATATTGAATGTCGGCACCGCGCATAACCTGATGGTTTCAAAATCAACGGCCAAATTACACGAAACCCGAATGAATACATTGGATCAAATTTTTGGTAAAGTTTTATCAGAACTTGAAAAATTTGAAACACTCGTGGAAAAATCACAAAAAATACACGATGAAGAAAAACGTATGTGGGATATTGTTGAAGTTGTTCAACCCGCAACCTTTAAATTACGTACAGCCTGTGATGACGCTGAAAAAGTTGTGGCTGATGAATTGTGGCCATTGCCAAAGTACCGCGAAATTTTATTAGCAAATACGTTGGCCTAAATTTTATGAACACGGTGACACCTTCAAAAAAACAATACCGTTTTTTAAATCGTGATGGCACAAGCAACATCATAAAACCTAAAACACACGGTTTTTTTGAGGACGTCTATCACCGCGTGATGGGGCTTTCATGGCCCCAGTTTTTTGGGCTGCTGACTGCGCTTTATTTTTTAGTCAATTTTATTTTTGCATTGATGTATTTTTCTGTGGGTACTGAAGGTCTTTCAGGCGTCAAATCAGCATCACAAAATTTAAATTTTTTTGGCGAATGTTTTTTCTTCAGTATTCAAACCTTTTCAACGATCGGATATGGATCGGTTTCGCCTGCGAATTTGTTAACAAATACGATCGTCTCTTTTCAGGCTTTATTAGGTTTATTAAGCGTGGGCTTAATGTCAGGATTATTTTTCTCAAGATTTTCAACACCAACGGCGCGCGTGGCACATTCTGAAGTCGCATTGATTACGAATTATGAAAATCAACGTGTATTTATGTTCCGTATGGCAAATGCCCGAGCAAATCAAATGATCGAAGCGAATGTCTCTGTTATGGCGGCTATTGATACAGTAAGCCCCGAAGGCGTGAATCTTCGGAAATTAATTGACCTGCCAGTATTAAGATCAAAAACACCAGCGTTTGCCCTGTCATGGACTGTGATTCATGTCATCGATGAAAAAAGTCCGTTCTACCAAAAAAATCTTTTGGATTTAGAAAATAAAAATACCGAAATTTTTATTTTAGTTTCCGGGCATGACGAAAGCTTTCATCAATTGGTTTTCTCAAGATATTCATACATGGCTCAGGACATACTTTTTGATCAACAATACAAAGACATGCTGATCCGCGAAGAACATATGCTTAGAGTTAACATTGATGATATCTCGAAATTGAAAGACCACGTCTAAAATAAAAAAAGGAAGCCTATGGCCTCCCTTTTTAAATCGCTTAATTCTAAAAAATTACTTAATTAACAAAACACGACTTTCGCCTGTTTTAACTAAATTACTCATTTGAATTTCAGATTTGACTTGTACTTCTAGCATAGCTCCACCAAGGCATTGTGCAGGGCTTGTACCATTTGTAAAGCAATGCTGACGAGTCATTGAGTACGTTGTCAAATTACCACTAGCAACTTTAGAAATTGATTTTGTTACATTTCCGGATTTCAAAAAAGCCTGTAAATCAGAAGACTTTGCTAGCGCCATAACATCAATCACCTCAGAAAGCACTGGTGACTCTAAAATTTGCACTTTGGGTGCTGCTGTAACCTTGGCAAAGACCGATAACGAAGATGCCATTACAAGACTCATAATCATATATTTCATAAATTCTCCTTCTTTAACGGAGTTTAAAGCAAAAATGAAACCAAACCAAATATAATATATCACTCATAGACAAAAAAAAGTGACTAAAGTATTTACACTGAACAGTTATGAGCACTTTCCAGTAACCCCAACAAAATAGAATCAAAAAAATTCTTGGTTTGAATTTTATTTTTGCCAAAACGAAGATCGAAAATACTTTGGATCGAAGGAATGTGAGCAGATCCACCCGTCAAAAAAACTGAATCAATCATTACCGGACTCAACTTTGAAGAGTTCAAACAGCGGTCCAGTGCTGCAGAAATTTCAGCTAAAATAGGTTCCGACCATTGATCAAATTCAACTTGTGTAAATTGATCAGTGGTTTCAATATCTGGATAATTGAATTCAAATTTGGCTGTTTGATTTGATGATAGAACTTTCTTTGCTTTCTCGATGACTTCAAAAAATGGAAATATCTGTTGGTCTTCGATCAGAATAAACAATCGGTCTATAATTTTTTGATCAGAAGTTTTCAAAGCACATTTTTGAACTTCTTTAATAAAATTAAATGTGTCCTTTTCTTTTAGATGAACAATATGCGCTGGTTTATTCAATCTTTCCATAATGG
>JAYTMM010000231.1:0-4594 GCA_043728555.1 Pseudobdellovibrionaceae bacterium | reverse complement strand
CCAGTTAATAAATAATACATTCCACCAACGGCGACTAATCCAAAAAATAAAATAACAAATAAATCGCCAAGCCCTTTGTACGCCAAAGGATACGGCCCTGATGTGTAAGCATAGCCCATTAATACCGAAACTAAACCGATGATCACGATAGGCATTCCTCCGCGAATGACCAAGGGAGTCCCCAGCGCGATCGCAATCAGAAAAAAAACTGTCGCCATTGTCATAACTTGTTTGAAAGTGAAAAGTCCCTGCTGGGTTACTCGTTTCGGACCCAATCGATCCTTAGTATCTGCGCCCTTTTTAAAATCCATAGCATCGTTTACAAAATTGGTCCCGATCTGAATACAAAAACTGGATAACAACGCAAAAACGACGATCCACCATTCAACCAAGTAGCCTTTGGCCTGAACCAGCCCGCTGGCAGCTATTATGGGGACTATTGCTGCAGATAATGTTTTGGGGCGCGCTGCCATGATCCATGATTTTATATATGATGTCGAATTCATAACGACAAATTAACACTTTTCGATTAAATTAGTAACTGTATTTTTCTGTCTATTTTACAGTATATTTTAAGAGGCTCAAATGGATTTTATAATTGGAATTTTATCATTTATTGCTGGCGGCATCATTGTCGGTTTTTTAATTTATAATAAAACGAAGCTTGAATCTGAAACTTGGCGTGCAAAATTTGAAGCCCAAACGACAAATGCAGACAAGCACAAAGAAGATTCAGAAAATTTAAAAAACCAAGTCGTTTTGCAATTTGAAAATCTGGCGCAAAAAATTTTCGAAGAAAAATCAACTCGGTTTTCTGATCAAAACCATAAACAGCTTTCAACCTTGTTAGACCCATTAAAAGAACGCATCAAAGATTTTGAAAAAAAAGTCGACGACACGTATTCTCAAGAACGTTTTGAACGTGGCCACTTAAAAGGTGAAATCTCAAAACTGATTGAATTAAATCAGACAATGTCAAAAGAAGCCCAGAATTTAGTTCTGGCGCTGAAGGGCGAAAATAAAACGCAAGGTAACTGGGGCGAATTTATTTTAGAAAATATTTTAGAACGATCAGGCCTACGTAAAGGCGAAGAATATTTTACCCAAGAAACTTTGCGCGGATCTGACGGTGAAATGTTGCGACCCGATGTCATCGTGCAATTGCCAGATAACAAACATTTAATTGTCGATTCAAAAATGACTTTGATTGCCTACGAAGGTTATTGTTCGGCGGCAGACCAAATCACCAAAGATAAATTTGCCATTCAGCATGTTGAATCGTTAAAACGTCATGTCAGTGATTTATCTGATAAAAAATATCACCTGTCAGAAAAAATAATTTCACCAGATTTTGTGATGTTGTTTATGCCGATCGAACCTGCGTTCGCATTGGCTTTTCAATTAAAACCAGAAATTTTTGAACAGGCATGGTCAAAAAATATTGCCATCGTCAGCCCCACAACATTGTTAGCAACACTTCGCACTGTCGCTTCGCTATGGAAGCAAGAGCGCCAACAAAAAAACGCACTTGAAATCGCAAAACGCGGCGGCGAACTGTATGATAAATTTGCCGGAATCGTCAAAGACCTTGAATCGCTGGGCGAGCGGATCAACACCGTTCAGAAAACACACTCTGAAATTATGGGGAAAATGTCGAATGGCCGCGGAAATTTAATTTCTCAAGTTGAAAAATTAAAAGAACTGGGCGCCAAGGCTGAAAAATCTTTGCCCGCGCAGATTGAATAGTTATTCATGAAAACGATTAAATCCCTACGAACAGACATTGACCAAATTCACACAGACATTTTTCGTTTGATAGTAAAACGTATTCAAATCACTGAAAAAATCGTCAAAATTAAAAATAAAGAAAAAATTAAATTTATTGATCAAAAACGCGAATTGGATTTAATACACATGTTCGATCAAAAAACAAAATCTGATACTGATTTAAAAAAAATGATTCAAAAAATTCAAAAAACGATACTGATTGAAAATAAAAAATATCTAAAGAAGCACACAGAGAAAGATATAGATGCAAAAATCTGATTTCGAATTATTATTACCTGTCGGTCAACTTGAAATGGCATTGGCCGCAATTCATAACGGTGCTGATGCGATATTCGTTGGGTTCCCCGGATTCAATGCCCGAGGTCGAAGCTACGATTTTGAAATCGTAGAATTAAAAGAAATTATCGAAACGTGCCATTTATTCGGCGTTAAAGTGAATTTGGCTTTTAATATTGTTATTTTTCAAAATGAAATTGAAAAAGTTGTCTCTGCATTAAAAGAAGTTTTACCATTGAAACCAGATGCATTAATTATTCAAGATTTGGGTTTAGTACAAATTGTTCGTGCCATGGCGCCAGATCAACCCATTCATGCATCAACACAAATGACAGTTTCAAATGATTTGGCCATTGAATTATTAAATGATTTAAATATTAAGCGATTTGTTTTAGCTCGCGAAAATTCAATGTCAGAAATTAAATTAATTTCTGAGCGCACAACAAAAGAATTAGAAGTTTTCGTTCACGGCGCACTTTGTGTTTCCTATTCGGGCCAGTGTTTTACATCTGAAACTTTGGGCGGACGTTCTGCGAACCGCGGTCAGTGTGCGCAAAGTTGCAGATTCAGTTACGAATTAATTGTCGATGGTGAAAAAAAACAGCTGGTGGATCAAACATATTTAGTCTCGCCGCAAGATCTGTGTGGCATTGCTGAAATTCCGCAGTTAATGAAAATGGGCGTTAAAAGTTTCAAAGTTGAAGGCAGGCTTAAAACTCCAGAATTTGTCGCCAGTGTTGCGAAATCTTTTCGACATGCTATTGATTCAGTGTTGGGTGAAAAACCATTGTCATCTCTTCAAATCGATGAAGAAAAAATAAAAATGGCCGTGCAATATTCGCGCGGATTTTTTCCCGGCTGGTTAAATGGCGTTAATCATCAAGAGCTTGTGAATGGCACATTCAGTTCACATCGCGGAGCCTTGATAGGGAAAATTGTCTCTGTTCAAAATTTTGAAATTACAATTCAGTTAGACAAGCCACTACAGCTTGAAAATGGTGATGGCTTGTTGTGGGTCGAGAAAAATCAAAACAAAGGCAGTTTTATATTTTCTGTACAAAAAATTTCAGATCTAAAATATAAATTGGGCCTATCCAATGATTCAGGTATTACATTGTCAGCGACTGGATCTGAATTATATCTAAATCACGATAAAGATCAGAAAAAAGAAATTCAAAAAACCTATTCTGACAAAAATTATTCCAAAAAAATAAATTTGCGATTTAAGATTGAATTAAGCCTTGGTCAGCCAATGAAGGCGACTGTTGCTGACGGTCGTTTTAAATTCACAGACATTTCAGAATCACTGATCACAAAAGCTGATAAAAAACCTTTAACCGCAGATTTGATTCAAGATGAATTTTTATCATTGGCAAATACGGCATTTACATCAACGCCAAAAGATATCGAAGTTGTTTTTAACGATCAAAATTTATTCTTAAATCACAAAGAAATTAAAAACATCAGGCAGCGCTTAGTTCGAAAAATTGAAGTCGAAAGACTTTCACATGCTGTCGATGCTGCTGATTTTAAACCACTCAACGATTTTAAGCTTCAGACCACATCTAAAATGGCGTCTGCTAAAGCACCAAAATTAAATATCCTGCTCAGAAATAAAAACCAAGTCAGTGATTTAATCACTGCCATTGAAAAAAATGACATTAAACCCGAACACTTAAACACTGTCTGTTTTGATTTTGAATTCGGCCGTGATTATTCAGATTCAATTGTTGAAATAAAAAAATTGAATATCCCCGTTGGTATTGCAACAACACGAATTTTAAAGCCTCAAGAATTACAAAATTTAAAAATTATTCATTCGCTAAATCCTGATTTTATATTGGTTCGTAACCTTGGAGCCCTTCAGTATTTTACAAAAACAAATCCCTTTGCTGGACTTCTGAAAGGCGATTTCAGTCTGAATGTGACAAACAGTCTGACGGCAGATTATTTGCTATCAAAGGGCCTTGATAGCGTTTGTATTTCGTATGATTTAAATTTTGAACAGACTTTGGGTTTGCTAGGAAATACGAATTCAGAAAAAATTGAAATCACAATTCATCAATCCATGCCCAGCTTTCATATGGAACATTGCGTGTTCGCAGCTTTTTTAAGTAAAGGTAAAAGCTTCAAAGATTGTGGAAAGCCTTGTGAAAAACACCATGTGCAATTGAAAGATCAATTCGGAAATCACCATTGGATCAAACCCGATCACGAATGCAGAAACACGATGTACAACGCCAGTGCCCAAACAGCATTGCCGTATTTACCTGCGTGGCAAAAATTAGGTCTGGGTGAAATCAGATTCGAAGCACTGCATGAATCAGGTCAGGATTTAATTTCAAAAATTAAAAATTATATTTCAGTTTTAAATAACGAACAGTCTATCGAATTGGCCATGACACATTTAAAAACGTCTGAAAGTTATGGTTTATCGACTCGACAACTTGGAAAAGCTGTCGAATACGAATCGCGAAAAAAAGATCACAGTTTTATTTCAAAAAGGACTGATTAATATGAGCCTGATATT
>JAYTMM010000230.1:0-2263 GCA_043728555.1 Pseudobdellovibrionaceae bacterium | reverse complement strand
AACTCCAGAACATTGCCGAAACCTTTACATGTCGGGCAGGCGCCGATCGGTGAATTGAATGAAAATAATTTTGATGTGATTTGCGGTGGAGCGTAGCCGCAAATTGAACAGGCTGGTTCTTCGCTCAGTTTTAAAGTTTCACCTTCGGTTGTGACGACCAATGCACGGCGTATAAGTGTTCCAGTTAAATATTTTGTACTGGCTTCATAAGCCTGAGTGATTGAATCTGTCAGACGGCCTTTTTCATCTGCTGAAAAAGACATTCGATCAATTACAATAAAAAAAGTTTCTGCCGATAGGCCTTTCTTAATTTGTGCAGGTTCAGAAATTTCTATGAGATCTTGAATTTCAGATAAAACGGTATCAGATTTTTTTTTGCTAGGTTTTTCTTTGATCGTTGTGATTCGCAAATAACCATCCTGTAAAAGCAAAGAATGTAATTTTTTTCCGTCAACGATGCGTTGACCTTTTGGAATTTCAACCAAAATATATCCGCGCGCAGGTGCTGTTGGGTGGTCAAATTTTTCTAAAACTAAATCTGTGGCTTCAGTGGTCGACATTTTTGTTGCAGGTATTCCATGGATCGGGCAGTGCGGAACAGAAATTTTTTCATACAATAGACGCAAATAATCAATCAATTCTGTCGCCGTACCCACGGTGGATCTACTGGATTTGACAGAATTTTTTTGTTCAATCGAAATCGCCGGCGGAATATTATTAATGCCTTCGATGTCAGGCTTGGGGGCTTTGTTTAAAAATTGTCGTGCATAATTTGACATGCTTTCAATAAAACGTCGCTGACCTTCGGCGAATAAAGTTTCAAAAGCCAAAGAACTCTTGCCAGAACCAGAGGGTCCGCAAATCACTGTGGTTTTTCCCAATGGAATTTCGACATCAATATTTTTCAAATTGTTTTGCTTGATGCCCCAAATTTGAATTGATTTTTGTTCTTTGCTCATTTTGTTTGATTCACCATTATTTTTTAATTATCCAAATCTTGTTTTAAAAAATCTGTTGATTCTTCAGTACGACTGGAAGCAGCCGTGGGCTCTGTTCCATCGATATACGCTTGATTAATTGTTTTTATTGATCTTGAATTTGCAAGCTTACCACTATCAACATCAACTTTAATAATTTTAACTCCGGCGGGAACAGTGAAATTCATGACCGGCAATTTTTCGTGAGCCGTTTTCATAAATTCCAACCAAATTGGCAATGCGGCCTTGCCGCCGACTTCGCCTTTGCCGATTGTTTTTTCTTTATCAAAACCAACCCACACACCCGTTGCAACGTTGGGTGTATAACCAATAAACCATCCATCGACATAACCATTTGTTGTTCCGGTTTTTCCTGCGGTATCGCGACCTAATTGGGCCGCGCGGCCACCGGTGCCGTTCGGATCGGTGATTGTTCCGCGCAGCATATCTGTGATGACATAAGCCGTTTCGGGTCTGATTAATTGTTCAGGGTCGTTAAAAAATAAATGCGACGGTTCAGAATTTTCTTCAGTTTCAGTTTTTGCCAAGTACGCTTTTCTGCGCTCTTCAAATTTTTGATCGATGTCTTGCGTTTCATTTAAAAAACGAGCTTCCAATGATAAATTTTCTAATAAAACTTTTCCGTTTCGATCCATGACTTTTTTAACAATGATAGGGCGAGTTCTTTTGCCAAGTCTTCCGAACTCAGAAAAAACTTTTGTCATTTCATACAGAGTTAATGAACTTGAACCCAACACTAACGTAAAATCCGGATTCAATTTTGAAAAAATTCCTAAACGGTGCGCGAATTCCGTGGCGTAATCAACGCCGATGTCTTCCATAATTTTAACTGACGGAATATTTAACGAACGCACCAGCGCATTTCGCATTGTGATTTCACCACTGTATTCACGGCCATGATTTGAGGGCTTCCAAATTTTCTCATCACCCTGACCTTCTTCATCAGTGCCGGCTTGTTTGTAAACTATCGGCGCGTCGATAATTTTAGTCGATGGATTATAATTTTTTTCAAGTGCAGCAGCATACACAATAGCTTTAAATGACGAACCCGTTTGTCTGGCAGCTTGCAACGCGCGGTTATATTCATTGCGCCCGAAACTGTAACCACCAACCATCGCCAATACGTCCTGAGTTTCTTGATCGATCGACAGCAACGAACCTTCAACGACGGGTTCTTGATCTAATTCTAAACCCAAGTATTTACTAGGATCAAAATTTGTTGGAATTATTTTTTTACTTTTTGTTTTTGACCACACGAGCTTCTC
>JAYTMM010000229.1:0-2643 GCA_043728555.1 Pseudobdellovibrionaceae bacterium | reverse complement strand
AAAAAAGCCCACGGCTGTGCCCATGAAAAACCTGACAACATCTGAAGACTCATAATTGCCCCCCAGATTTCAAGTCCTCGGTCAAATCAACGACTCGGTATGCTTGTTCAACAAATTTTTTGCGCTTATCCAGATCACTGTCTTTTTTTAAAACAACGACATCTTTTAATAAGTTAAAAATTAATCTGCGTTCACTTTTTAGCCTAGGATATTTTTTTTTGATAAATGAAATCGTCTGACGATTTGATAATTCAAAAATCGGAGTCCGATAAGACCTTAATAAATAGACTTTACAAATTTTTTCTAAATCATCCATTGGGAAATCTTTTTTCTCTGCTTTTCTGATTTCTTTATAAAATTGCGAATCTGCTGAAATTGGAGAATCATGGTTTTTCAGTCTTTCGATTCGATTTCGCCATGTCAGTTTATTCATGAAATAAATAATAATGCCGGCACAGATGAATATAAAAACCAGTAACGCCGCTGCAGAATATTGCCACGGCCATTGCAGCTGCGAAATCACGTAACCAAATGGTTCGGGAGGCTTTTCGCCTTTTTGTTCAATCACGGATTTTATTTTAAAATTCTGCGCACCCAGATCAATAACTTGAACGCCATCTGAAATTTTTAAATTTGTGGTTTTGATATCACCCGCAATATATAAAACAGTGTCTACATCGAATGAATTCGCATTTCGGGCTTCGATTTTAAAAACCTTCATTGTGTTTTTGTTATTTTCATCAACCACGACAAATGCTTTTGAAAAATCAAATGTTCGATCCCATGTGCCTTCGCAATTAATAATAAAATGACGACCAACGGTCAGGGTTTCTTTTTCAAGACCCACGACATCCGGAATATGCGTTGAACAGCGAACTTCATTCAACATATTTTAGCGCCTTTTCCTGCGTTTAAAAAAAGCCAACAATGATCGGTGAAAATTTTCGTCAGTTTCAAATGTAAAACTATCAATGCCTGATTTTTTTAATTTTTTTGCAAAGCCTTCAAATTCATTTTTAAATTTAGCCTTCATTTCGGCTTGAAACACTGGATTTGACGTATCGATCAAAACTGTTTGACCGGTTTCAGAATCTTGCAGATCAATCAGACCCACATCTGGAAAATTAAACTCTGCCTCGTCCTGTACAAGGCCCGCGATGACTTCGTGTTTTTTTTCTAAATAGGTCATTGCAGTTTCGTAATCAGTGTCTTGAAAATCGCTCAGAACAAAAATAGTAGCCCGTTTTTTTAAAACACCATTTAAGAATTCAAGTGCTGCTGAAATTTTTGTTGTTTTGTTTTTCGGTTTAAAAAATAAAATCTCGCGTAAAATTCTGTAAACATGAGCTTTACCTTTTTTAGGCGGAACATATAATTCAACATCATTTGAAAATAATAATAAACCCACTTGGTCGTTATTTTTTATTGCGCTGAATGCGAGGGTCGCAGCCACAAGAGCTACGACTTCGCCTTTGAAATTATTTTTTGAACCAAATTCTTGTGAACCTGAAACATCAATCGCCAACATCAATGTTAATTCACGTTCTTCTTCGAATGTTTTAATATATGGTTTGCCCGCGCGTGCCATTAATGCCCACGAAATGGCACGCACATCATCACCGGGAACGTATTCGCGAAAATCAGAAAAAGTCATACCTTGGCCTTTGAATTTGGTATGGTATTCGCCCGAAAAAACATTGTTCACCAATTTTCTGGTGTCAATTTCGATGCGTTTAACTTTTTTTAAAATCTCTGCCGGTATGGTCATTGTTTTGTCTATCCAAATAAATTTATATTCAATTAAGCAGAGACTTCGACAGCGGCTAAAACTTCACGGATCACGTCATCGGCTTTTAAATTTTCAGCTTCAGCTTCGTACGTTAAAATTAATCTGTGACGTAAAACTTTATAAATAATGGCTTTGATATCTTCGACCGTAACGAATCCGCGTGAACGCAAAAACGCGTGTGCTTTGGCTGCGCGAATTAAACTTAGACTTGCGCGAGGTGATCCGCCGACAGCAATAATTTTATCCAAACGACCTAAACCATATTGTTTGGGTTCGCGTGTCGCCATAATTAAATCGACAATATAATTTTTGACTTTCTGATCGACATAAATTTGATCGACGGTTTCTGTGACTTTCATTAATTGTTCGCGCGAAATAATTGTTTGAATTTCTGGTTTTTGATTCATACCCATACGAGTTATAATTTCAAGTTCTTCAGATTTTGTTGGGTATTCAACATTTACTTTAAACATGAAACGATCCATTTGTGCTTCGGGCAACGGATACGTACCTTCTTGTTCCAATGGATTTTGCGTCGCCAAGACTAAAAATGGATGATCCAATTTGTACGACGTGTCACCGATGGTGACTTGTTTTTCAGCCATCGCCTCAAGTAGCGCCGATTGCACTTTTGCAGGAGCGCGATTGATTTCATCGGCCAAAACAATGTTTGAAAAAATGGGGCCTTTTTTCGCCGAGAATTCGCCGGACTTAGGATTGAAAATCATCGTTCCGATCAAATCCGTTGGTAATAAATCGGGAGTAAATTGAATGCGATTAAATTGTAAAGAAATTGTTTTTGCCAATGTCGCGATCGTCAAAGTTTTCGCAAGGCCCGGAACACCTTCTAATAA
>JAYTMM010000228.1:0-6451 GCA_043728555.1 Pseudobdellovibrionaceae bacterium | reverse complement strand
AAATGGTGAGCCTAAAACTTTAAAAAAATCGGGGCCAACTTGTGTTGTGATAAATTCTGAATACGCCGACTCATCAGCGTCAGTCCAATCACGAGTTGCTGTCCACACAGCGCCTTTGGTTTGAATTGATAAAAGTAAAATTGTGACAATAAAAATTTTCATATTATATTCCTAAATATTCTTCGTAAGTGCAGTAACGATCGTCTTTTAATTTTCCATTTTCGATATCAATAATTCGCGTGGCCGTTGTTTGCACAAATTCATGATCGTGACATGTGAATATCACAGTGCCTTTGAATTTTTTAAGCCCTTCGTTCACGGCCGAAATACTTTCAAGATCCAAATGGGCTGTTGGACCATCTAACAATAAAACATTGGCGCCAGATAACATCATTTTTGAAAGCATACAGCGAACTTTTTCTCCCCCGGATAAAACGTTTGATTTTTTGTGCGCTTCTGATCCACTGAAAAGCATTTTACCTAAAAAACCACGAATGAATGATTCGTCACGTTCGGTTGAATATTGGCGCAGCCAGTTCACTAAATCTAATTCGCCGTCTTGAAAATAATTTGAATTGTCTGCTGGCAAATATGATTTTGTTGTTGTAACGCCCCAAAAAATTTCACCCGAATCTGCATTTATTTTGCCATCAAGAATATCTAACAACACTGTTTTTGCCAAATCGTTTTTACCAAGCAAAATAACTTTGTCGCCTTTTTTCAAAGTGAAATTCACTTTGTTTAAAATAAATTCACCTTCATGTTTGTACGATAAATCTTTGACAGTTAAAATGTCTTGGCCCGCTTCACGCAACGATTCAAATCCCACATACGGGCGCTTGCGGCTGGATACCGGCATTTCGTTGAACGTTAATTTTTCTAATGTTTTTTGGCGAGACGATGCTTGGCTTGATTTTGAAGCGTTCGCACTGAAACGCGCGATGAAGGCTTTTAAATCTTCGGCCTTATCTGCTGATTTTTTATTTTGATCTGACAGCAATCTTTGTTGCAATTCGCTGGCTTGTAACCAGAAATCATAATTTCCGGTGAATGCCGTGACTTTGCCGTAATCAATATCGGCGATGTGTGTGCACACTGTATTTAAAAAATATCTGTCATGCGAAACAACGATAACTGTGTTTTTAAAATTCATTAAAAATTCTTGCAGCCATTTGATCGCATAAATATCTAAATTATTTGTGGGCTCATCCAGTAATAAAATATCGGGCTGACCAAATAGTGCTTGTGCCAAAAGAATTTTAACTTTTTCAGAGCTGGTTAATTCTTTTAATAATTTATTGTGCGCGTCTTCGTTAATGCCAAGGCCTGCAAGCATTGCTGCGGCCTCGGGTTCAGCTTCGTAACCGTTCATTTCTGCGAATTGCATTTCTAAAATTCCAGCGCGTTCACCGTCGGCATCAGAAAAATCAGCTTTCGAATAAACAGCTTCTTTTTCTTCCATGATTTTAAATAATTTTTGATTACCAATCAGAACTGTTTTTAAAACGGTTGTTTCATCAAATTCAAAATGATTCTGTTTTAAAATTGAAAGTCTGGCGTCGGCCGGCATGATCACTTCGCCGGTGTTGGGTTCAATTTCTTTCGATAAGATTTTTAAAAATGTTGATTTGCCCGCGCCGTTCGCGCCAATCAAACCGTAACAGTTGCCGGGTGTAAATTTCACCGATGCATCTTCGAATAATTTTTTGCCGCCGAAACGCAACGACACATTGCTTGTGCTGATCATAACAAGTTTCCTCTAGGAAATTTCTATTAATTTAATTATTGAATAGAGGCTATCTCATACTCGCGTTTAGCGCCGCCCGCAAGAATTGTTATGATTTCGCCGACAGTTTGTCCGATCAGGGCTTTTCCCAGAGGAGAAACGGGTGTTACAACTTGGATTGTTTGACCCGCAAACTGAATCGTTTGGCCGCCGCCCAGAGGCATAATTAATAAAAATTGCGTTTTTTCATTCGAGAAAACTTCAACCAACGCGCTGATTGAAATAGCAGCAGATGGTTTTTGTATTTCGTTTTCACTATGAAAAAATTTTACAGCGTAGTTTTTAAAACACAGTAACACATCTGTCATTTCAGCCACTCGCTGCGCTTGTGCTCCCGCCAAATACGACGCCTCAAGGCCTCGGGTATCGTATTTATTTTCAGGTTTGTTTTCGGGATCAGTTGCGTAATTGGCCGTGTCTTTGGCGGCTGTTTTTAGAATCGCTAATTCAGATTCAATGGCTTCGATAAAATTTTTTAAAATTTCGGCTTTATTCATTTATTTCAGGGCCGAATTTAGTGTCAACCACTGAATATACAAATCAATAATTTGCCTTTGCTCGCTGGCATCTTTAAATCCATCGGGTGGCATTTGTGCAAAATTATTTTCGCCCCTTAAGTGCGAAAGAATCTGATTTTGTTTTTTATTTTCCAAAATTCTTTTTTCATTCGCTTCAAAATCAAACGGAGCCAATTCGAGCCCGCGCGCATCAGCACCCGAATGACAACCTGTGCAATGTTTGTCGATAATTTGGTTTTGAATTTTTGCAAACAGCGGCGGATTTTGTCCCGTAAGTGCTGTGTCCAGTTTTTGCTTCATTACAATATTTTTTTGCTCATCTGCGGATTTAACAAACGCAGGAATTTCATTCACGGGTTTTCCGTCGCCTAATTTAACATCGTAAAACAATCTTAATACTTTTCTATTTTTATCTTCGACAATTAAAACCGAACCGTCCGACATTTCTGAAAGTCCTACAGGGCTGCCTTTAGGCTGATTGCCTGTCGCATCCCAACCATACACGATGCTTAGGGGATCTTTTGTTGGCAATCCCTTATCGTCTCGCAAATATGCAACAATGCGATGACCACGCGGCTCATATCCATGAAATGAAATCAGCATTCTATTTTTGTACCAAGCAGGAAATAAATCACCCTGATAATTGATCAAACTTAATGGCGACGAGTGCGCCGGCAATAAAATGTGTGGTGCGGTTTGCGTTGAACAATTATATCCAGCCCATTCTGGGTTATTTAAATTTTTATCGTAACAATACGGCCAGCCGTAACTTTGACCTTCAGATAAAATATTAAATTCTTCGTGCGGCAAATCCGTATTTGATAAATTTTTATCGTTTTCAAAAATATTATCACGGCCATTTTCAGCCTGAAACAACAGTTGTAAATTCTTGTTCCACAAAAGTCCCATCGAATTTCTTAAGCCCTTGGAATAAATCACAAAGTTTTTTGAATAAGTTCCGTCTTGATTTTTTAAATATTTTCTGACTTGCGCTTGGCCAATTTGCTTGTCTTCGACTTCGGAACATTCTGATTTTTTGTCAAAAAGAATTCCCTGTTTTTTACAAACGTTTGTTGCCGATCCGACATTGACAAATAAATTTTGTTGGTCATCGAACGTAAAGACTTTTAACGGATGTAATCCCAAGTTTGGAATTTCATCGACAACAACTTTGATTGTATTTTCTATGTTCGCAGCCAGTGGGTCAAGGTTCACAATCATTGATGTCGAACTTAAATAAATTTTTTGATCGGGGCCACGCAAAACTAAATGTGGGCGATCAAGTGCTTTTTTAACCAATACATTTTTTGAAATGGCCGCATCTAAAATTGTTTTTCGAATATATTTTCCATTCACTAAAGTTAATACATATAATTTTCCGTTGGATTCTTTCCAGCCGCCCATGTCGACCACTAAAATATTTTTAGAATCAATTTGCAAAGACGTTCTCGGAAACACTGTGCCTTCGCCGTTATCAATCAATCCCACGCAAAAACCAGGGGCTGTTTTTAAATTTATTTTCGGAAAACCACCGCACATGCCGCTGGTTTCATATGTTGGCAAAGCGGCCAATTTTCGCTCGTCCCAATTTTTGGCATAATCTGCAATTTCTGCGTGAAATGTGTTTTGTTGAACAGCTTCTGTTTTTAGCTGCCGTGTTGAACAAGAGACTAAAAAAAATGTCGAAATTAAAAAAGTATTCGTAAAATATTTCATAGATTCAGCATAGCATTACTTTGAATAAAAACAATTTTGAACTAGACTCAAACTTTACTGGAAAGGCTGTAAGTGAATAGGGCGCAATTTGAATCTGACGCATTTAAGTTTTTAAATCTGATTTTTGGACATATTCAAAATCAAAATGTTGAAATTAAGCCCCATTGGTTTATTGACCATCTCTGTTATCGCGCCCATACAGACGACGAATATCAAAGCTTGTGCGCAAAATTTTTAGAATTTTCTGATCTGCTGATTGAAACACAAGTTTCTGGTCGAATGATATCTACGTTTAAATTACACAAACCAATTGTATTTAATCAATTCGAAATTCATTTAGTTGAATTGCCCGCGCCGAAAAAAAATAAATTCACCGAAACTGGTTTTGAACATATTGAAATCGTTTGCGATGTGGTACTTTTGGATTTGGCGAAAAAATATTCTCATTTAAGTTTAGATTTAGGCGGGCTAAAAAAAGAAATTAACCCAGAGCTTGAAATTGTTTTTGGTCGTGAAAATTTAAAATTTCACAATCTATCACTTGAAGATGTTATTCAACAAGAGCGGCTACAGAAATAACTTATATTAAGGTCGACCCCTGCTAAGCCAATGAGTCATCCACATAAATTGCGGCACCCAGTGCGAAACACAATCAAAATTGTCTTTCCATAAACCTGTTTGTTTAAAAAAATCTGACGTCACTTTTTGAACTAAATTACACGCCACAATATCTTTGCGCGAACATTGGCCCGAATGTGCCCACAACGAAATCTGAATGGCGCCTGGATAATGACATGCAAAATCTTTGTCAGTTGGTAAGCTTAAATTTAAACTTTGGTATCGATGATCCGATTTAATTAAATATTTCAGCGCTGGCAAATACAAAAAATCGAACGAATCCATGGGATGATTTTGAATGCTGTCAGACAGCGGAATCATTTTGTTAGTAATTAATTTTTGTAGAGCTTCGCGAATTTTTGTATTTTGGCTTTTTGCAGAATCGAATAAAAATAAACTCATCAACCACGAATCATGCGAACCAATCAAAGATTTGTCCCATTTGTTTTCTGGAAAATCGGCAGATTCAAGCCAAGCCAACACGTCTTTGGTTAATGCCATGCGAATTTCTTGAAAACGAATTGTGTTTCCGATTGGGCGCAGACTTAATTCTTTCAATAATAACAAAAACCACGTTCGGCCGTAGGGCTTTTCAAAATTTAAGTTATTCGGTGACATTAAAAATTTAAATTCTTTTTCAATACGGTCCATTGTTAAAATCGACATCATCTTTTTTTCTAATGCGGCATCTTTTGTTACTCGAGACATCGATAGCAGAGCCCAATGTGCATGAACGTCAGAGTGCCAATCATAGCTGCCTTTGAATTCTGATTCGCCATCGGGTGAATGGTAATTATGGATTGATTTCCAAATCACTGATTTTAATGAACGAATTTGTATTTTATTTAAAGTTTGACCAATGCCGGGCATTGAAAAAAAGAAAATGAATAAAATAAGGCTTGTGACGATTTTAACCATATATATCAGATATGCGAGGAGCGTTCCTTTTTAAAAGATCTACTGTCGAATAGGGACAAAAATAACGGCTATTTGATTTACACTGTTCAAGAACTGTCACTGCATGAAAATAAAAAAGGCCTCGAATTTCTTCGAGGCCTTTTGGCAGTAAAAAAATTTTACTCGCGGAGCGAAACTTGTGGCCGTCGAGTGTCGCTGCGTTCGCTGCTCACCTCCGGCCGCAGGCTTACATCATTCCGTCCATACCACCCATGCCGCCCATTCCACCGCCGCCTGGCATTTGTGGAGAGTCTTTTTTAGGGGCTTCAGCAATCATTGTTTCAGTTGTTAACATCAACGATGCAACTGATGCTGCGTTTGTTAATGCGCAACGAACAACCTTAACTGGGTCAATAACGCCATCTTTTAATAAATCTGTGTATTCATCAGAATATGCGTTGTAACCATAGTTTGTCGCTTTTTCTTGAAGAATACGATCAACAACGATCGCGCCATCAAGACCTGCGTTGATTGCAATTTGACGAACTGGTTCTTCGCAAGCACGTTTAATAATGTTAGCGCCGAATTTTTCGTCTTCAGTGAATTTAGCTTTTAAAATTTGTTGAGAAGCACGTAACAACGCTGTTCCGCCGCCAGCAACGATACCCTCTTCAACGGCTGCGCGAGTTGCATTTAATGCATCTTCAACTCGAGCTTTTTTCTCTTTCATTTCAACTTCTGAACCACCACCAACGTGAATCACTGCAACACCGCCAGCAAGTTTTGCTAAACGTTCTTTCAATTTTTCTTTGTCGTAGTCTGAAGTTGTTTCTTCGATTTGTGCTTTGATCTGTGAAACGCGAGCGGCAATTTCAATTTTTTTGCCTGCGCCATCAATAATTGTTGTGTTGTCTTT
>JAYTMM010000227.1:0-2150 GCA_043728555.1 Pseudobdellovibrionaceae bacterium | reverse complement strand
TCCCCAAATATGTGCAAAGCCTGTGACTAACGTTTTACCAAACAAGGGTTTGAATTCATGAAATTTTGAACCATCCACAATACGCGCAATCACTTCACGAATATCAAATGGAATTTTCGCATCGGCTGGTAAAATTCCATAAAGATCATCGGCAGGATAAATAGGTTCTTCGATGGGTTGCATTTTTAAATGATTTTTTTTTGTTCGATTTAAATGTTTTACGATAGAACGTGTGATTTCAATCGCGTGCTGATCGTCTTCTGCAAAGTGATCGGTTAAACCTGAAATTTCACAGTGTGTCGTTGCGCCGCCCAAGTCTTGTGCGTCAACGACTTCACCCGTGGCCGCTTTGACCAACGGAGGGCCACCTAAAAAAATTGTTCCATTATTTTTAACAATGACATTTTCATCGCTCATCGATGGCACGTACGCACCACCCGCAGTGCACGAACCCATCACTACAGAAATTTGTGGAATATTTTGTGCGCTCATACGCGCTTGATTATAAAAAATTCGTCCAAAATGATCACGATCCGGAAATATTTCTGATTGCATTGGTAAAAATGCACCGCCGCTGTCGACCAAATAAATACATGGCAATCCGTTTTCCAAAGCGATTTCTTGGGCACGCAAATGTTTTTTACCCGTCATCGGAAAATATGTGCCGCCCTTTACAGTCGCATCATTAGCCACAATAATACATTCTGTATTTTGAATCACGCCAATGCCAGTGATGACACCTGCTCCTGGGGCTTGGTCATCATACATTCCATTGGCAGCTAAGGTTGAAAATTCTAAGAATGATGTCCCAGTATCAAGCAAACCTTCAATACGTTCACGTGCTGTCATTTTACCGCGTGATTTATGTTTTTTCATGGCGTCTTCGCCGCCACCCAGTTTTATTTTTTGCAAACGAGATTTTAAATCTGTCAGCAAAGACAAAGCATGAGTTTTGTTTTTTTTAAAATCTTCTGAATTATTTTGTATTAAAGTTTCTACGATCATAATTTTTCCTACGACAATAAATTTATTTTTTGAATTTCTATTTTGTATTGAATTAAGTCTGTTATTTTTGAATCGCCAATTTGTAAACTGATGTCGAATTCAAAATCAGCGCTCTTACTTTTTTGAAAAAGAATAAATTGTTGTTCAAAACTTTCAAGATCAACACTCATTTTTAAATTTAAATCCGAAGTCCACATTGTCTTTTTCAGAATTGTTGTCTGTGTTTTTAAAAACTGATAACCTTGACTCAAAAAATGTTCATTTAAAAATGTTCGAATCATTTCAAAACCAGCGTTAACCACGAGACCCTGATGAATTTGATTTTGAAAGTCTTTGTTGATTTGCAGAAACGGAATCTGCGCCGAAATTAAACCATCGGTTTGTTTTAAAATTGAAAATCCAGTGCCCAACAGATCTGGCGAAAGCCAGCCCAAGGTATAGTTTAAAACAGGTTTTAGCTGATTTGGTAACTTTTGATCAGCCCAAATTTTAAAAGTTTTTAATTTTTCAATCTGACCTGCACGTAAGTACTTATTCAAAGTTTGAAATCCTTTTCGTTAAATTCTACAGTTGATTAGCGTAGCCTAGCATGTGAAAGTAAACAAGAGGAGTCGTGTCTATGGTTAAAATCATCAGTCTTATAGTTTTTGTAGTCGCTTTTGTTTTGTCATGGTGCGCTTTCAATGGAAGATCCGCCATGGGTATCGATGTTCATGCGGGCGTGCAAAGTAAATTATCGATTCTTATCGAGGACACGATCAAGGCCAAACGCCCCAATTCAGAAAATTTTAGACTTATCAAAATGTATACTGAAAAAATCGATGACCTGAAAATCATGGCTCATTTTTCTTACGAATTTCAAGATGAAATGACCACCGCTGAAGATTCAACAGTTAAAGAAAAAACGACTCAGAAAGTTTCTGGCTCTGCTGTTTTAACAAAGGGTTTATCAGAAGATCCGTCGGTTCAAAAATGGGTTTTACAGTCTGTCAAAACAGGTGCTGAAACTATTGATTTCAAAGATGGTCTGATCATTAATTCTGACGGCAAATAATGTCTGAACATTTTTTAATTATCGACGAACACGGCGATTTATTTTCGCCCAATGCCGATACAAAAGTGACTTCTCCAGAAATCATACAGAC
>JAYTMM010000226.1:0-2890 GCA_043728555.1 Pseudobdellovibrionaceae bacterium | reverse complement strand
CTTTCTGTTTTTTCTTTCGATTTTTTATGCCACATGTAGGAATGAAAAAAGAACGCAATTACCCATTTAACCCAAATCGCCGTCGCGCCGTGTGAATATGCATAAATTCCAGTCGTGATTGCCGCCAACACGCCTAGCGCGTGCAAATGCTTTCGATTCGGTACCACAATCGAAACTAAAAATAAGGCCGTTGATACCCAACCAATAATTTCAACAATAATTTCATTCATCAATTGATTCATCTGTGTGACTTTGTCACATATTAATTTTATAAACAACATATGAAAATCAATGTCATAGTCAAACCAAGTTCAAAAATTGAGTCTGTCGAGCAAATTGATGATTTAAATTATATTTTAAAATTTAATGTTCTGCCAGTGGACAATGCCGCTAATAAAAAAGTCGTCGAAATGCTGTCTGATTATTTTAAAAAACCAAAAACATCCATTCAGATTACAAAGGGCTTTAAAAGCAAAATTAAAGTTGTCGAATTATAAATATTGGTAAAAAATAAATAAAATTGGAGACCACATGTCATTAAATAATAAGCCCAACGAATATTACCTGACTCGTATTTACAATGAGCCACTAAAAACTGTTTGGCAGGCTTGGACAGACCCACAGCAGGTCGCAAAATGGTGGGGCCCACGTGGTTTTACAATTACAAATCACAGTAAAGATGTACGTACTGGTGGCCACTGGGATTACACGATGCATGGACCAGACGGAACAAATTATCCAAATAAAACAAAATTTCTTGAAGTCGTAGAATATTCAAAAATGATTTATGATCATGGCGCCAATGATACTCAGCCACCTTTGTTTCGTGTCACTGTTTTATTTACAGAAAAAAATGGACAAACTGAATTGGATTTCACAATGGCGTTTGAAAATGCAGAGATCGCAACTCAAATGAAAAAATTTATCAAACAAGCCAACGGCGATTCAACGTGGGACAGATTGGCTGAATATTTATCTGAAGAAATTCATCAAAAAAATACTTTCGTTATTAATCGATCTTTCGCCGCACCAATAGATTTAATGTACGATATGTGGACCAATCCTAAAAATATTTCGGCATGGCTTGCGCCGACAGGTGCTTCAATGAATTTTATTAAGGCTGACATTAAAGTCGGTGGCGGGACTTTTTGGCGGATGGAAGGCGAACACGGCGTGATGTTCGGTAAAGCCAAATATATTGAAACGAATCGACCAAATAAAATTGTTTATACTCAACAATTCGTTGATGAAAATGAAAATATATCTCGTCACCCCATGGCACCAACA
Source organism: Pseudobdellovibrionaceae bacterium (assembly GCA_043728555.1). Lineage (GTDB taxonomy): Bacteria > Bdellovibrionota > Bdellovibrionia > Bdellovibrionales > Bdellovibrionaceae > Pseudobdellovibrio. The sequence continues at coordinate 1,603 of JAYTMM010000226.1, read as the reverse complement.
TGGCCCGAAACAATGTTAACAACTGTTGAATTTTCAGCAGAAAACACAAATCAAACCCGTGTAACAATCACTTGGGAACCTTATGGAAAAACAACCCCTGATGAAGTTGAAACTTTTAAAAATGCACGCGCTGGAATGACACAAGGCTGGACGGGATCATTTGATAAATTAGAAGACCATATTGCGAAAATATAATTTTTATTAAACCGTATTAGAAAAAAACTGATCAAAACTAATGACATAAGAATTTTGGTCAGGCTTTCCCAGATTATATTTTCGAAAATAATTTGAATCCTTAATAATTTGGAAATGCGGAACACTGATCTGTTTTTGAAAATTCAGATGAGTTCTGTCTATGGCTGTCTCGCTCAATTTTACTTCAACTGTAAAAAATGGCTTGTTATTTTTAAGAATTAAAAAATCAACCTCGCGACCTTCTTTATCCTTCAGATAAGATAATTCAAGACGGCTTGCGCCCGTATCATTGCAGTAATGAACTAACTTTAACAAATGACTGGCGACCATATTTTCAAACCGCGGACCTTTATTTTCAACCGATGCCCAATCATACATATATATTTTGGGTTCTTTTTTTAAGGCCCGAATAATTGATTTTGAATACGGAGAAATTTTAAAATGAAAATACACCAGCTCAAGTTCATTCAACCAATTTTTAACAGTTGTGTATGCCACATCAAGATCTTCTTTTAAGTTTTGAATACTCAGCGGCGAACTGACTCGGTCAGGTAAAAATGACGACAGCACTTCGACCTGTCCGACTTGCATAATCTGCGACAAATCTTTTAAATCTTGTCGAATTAAAAGTTCTGTTCTGTTTTTGCTCCACACATTGTATATTTTTTTACTTTGTGCCAAGAACGGCTCTGGAAAACCGCCATAATTAAATAAATCATCAACTAATTTTTGTGAATTTTTTAAATTTTTTTCAGAGGGGTCAATTATAAAATTTTCGAAATTTTCGAAATTAAAATTTGGCTTTGACCAAAGCTCTGCAAAAGAAAATGGGTGCACATGAAAATGAAAAAATCGACCCATTAAGCTGTCGGCGCCCTTTTTAAAGGTATTCAGCTTTGCACTACCTGTTAAGATAATTTTAATCTGCTGGCCGTGCAGATCGTAAAAACCTTTAAGTTGGTTTTTCCATTTCGTATTTTTGTGAAATTCATCTAAGATAATGAGCGGTTGTTTGTCATTTTCAATAACCTTGGCTGCTATTTGATTCGGAGATAGTGTCCAGTTCTTTTTAAATTCAATATCATCCCAATTAAAATAACTTTTAGGATTTTTAGATATTTGCCGTGCTAGCGTCGTTTTTCCACACTGTCTGGGCCCAGACAAAAAAGCCATCTTGTGGCGATCCAAAGATAGCTCATTGATTGGTTGAACAAGGCTTCTTTTATACAAAGTCTTCATCTGACTATTTTATCGACGTGACTAAAAAAGTCAAGACTATTTTATCGTGGTCACTAAAAAAGTCAGTTCTTCAGGGCGCTATGCCTTCGGCATTTTTGTCATATCCATGTACAAAATATTCCAACGGTGTCCGTCTAGATCAATAAAACCACAGCCGTACATCCAGCCG
>JAYTMM010000225.1:0-4233 GCA_043728555.1 Pseudobdellovibrionaceae bacterium | reverse complement strand
CGAAGTTATTTTAGTCGGTGGTTCAACTCGTATTCCATCAATTCAAAAAGCCGTTAAAATAACTTCGTCAATTTGTGACAATGTTAAACCAGAATCCGCTAAGGCTTTTTTACATGGTTCGATTGATCTACGAACTAAATCTTCGGTCATTTGATCGAATTTAGAACGTGATAATTTAATTTGTAAATGTTTAGGGCCAGATTGATCAGCGGTAATGAACGGTAAATTAATATCTGATTCTTGTGTTGATGATAATTCAATTTTAGCTTTTTCAGCAGCTTCTTTCAAACGCTGTAAAGCCATTTTATCATTCTTCAGATCGATGCCTTGATCTTTTTTAAATTCAGTAATTAACCATTCTAAAATAATCACGTCAAAATTATCACCACCCAAGTGCGTATCACCGTTTGTTGATTTGACTTCGACAACGCCGTCACCAACTTCAAGAATTGAAACGTCGAATGTTCCGCCACCGAAATCGTAAATAACAATTTTTTGGTCTTTCTTTTTATCCATGCCGTAGGCTAACGCCGCAGCCGTTGGTTCATTGATAATACGTTGAATGTTAAGTCCTGCAATTTTACCAGCGTCTTTCGTTGCTTGTCGTTGAGCATCGTTAAAATACGCAGGCACTGTCACGACAGCGTCAGTGACTTCGGCACCTAAATAATCTTCGGCGACTTTTTTAAGTTTTGCCAACACACCAGCCCCGATTTCTTCGGGGCTTGCGAATTTGTCATTTTGAATTTTAAATGCACAATCGTTACCACCATTTTTTGCGACAACGTTATACGGTACCAGTTTAATTTCTTCTTTCACTTCTTCGAATTTTCGTCCGATGAAACGTTTTGAAGAATAAATTGTATTTTCTGGATTTGTCACAGCTTGGCGTTTTGCGATTTGACCGACAAGACGTTCACCGTCTTTGGTGTATGCCACAACCGATGGTGTTGTGCGTGCACCTTCTTCGTTCACAAGAACTTTAGGCTCGCCGCCCTCCATAATTGCTACGCATGAGTTTGTTGTTCCTAAGTCGATTCCGATGATTTTTCCCATTTTGAGTCTCCTGTTAGATTCTATTTTTAATAAATAATTTAATTAAAGCTTTACGTATTCAATGTGTATTCGAAATTCGTAACGTCAAGGTTTCTAGAAACTATTTCTTTCGCCCAAAGAAGCTACCCTTGCCAGTCGCAACCTTGGTCTTTTTAAGCTCTGCGATTTCTCTGAGCAATTTTTCTTCGTCATCTGATAATTTTTCAGGAAATTCGGGCTGTAATGTATAATACAAATCACCTCGACGCGAACCTCTTAATGACGGCAGTCCACGTGACCCGACCTTGATACGGTCGCCCAGCTTGGCTCCGCGCGGGATTTCAACCTCGACGTCACCGTCCAGACCTTGAACGGTCAAATCGCCACCTAAAATAAATTGCAAATACGGAACGTCCAGCTCTGCGAATAAATGATCGCCTTCGCGTTCAAAAATTTCATGATCGGCAATTCGTAATTCTACAAATAAATCCCCGTTTGGACCGCCGCGATAACCGCCTTCGCCTTCGCCAGTCACACGCAAACGTGTTCCGTTATCAACGCCCGCTGGAATATTCACTTTGATTTTTCGTTTTGTTTTTGTGCGCCCGGCACCTCTGCATGGCTTGCACGGATTTTCAATCATCTCGCCTGAACCCGAACATGTTGAGCAGGTTGTTGCCATTTGAAAAAAGCCTTGCTGACGCACGACTTGGCCAGATCCACGGCACGTTTTGCAAGTTGTAGCCTTAGAACCTTTTGCTGCGCCAATTCCAGCGCATTCGCCGCATTGTTCTTCGGTGTCGAATTCAATTTGTTTTTCAGAATCTTTAAGAACATCTTCTAAAATAATTTCAGAAATATAACGTAAATCAGAACCACGACGTGAAGAATTTTTTGAACGCGATTGTCCGCGACCGCCGCCGCCACCACCGAAAATGTCTCCGAAGACATCACCGAATTGCGAAAAAATATCGTTCATGTCGTGAAAACCGCCACCACCAAAACCCGCACCACCAGCACCTGTGGCTTGGTGACCGAACTGATCGTAGCGTTGTTTTTTTTCAGGTGAACTTAAAACTTCGTAGGCTTCAGCGGCTTCTTTGAATTTGTCTTCGGCGGCCTTATCACCAGGGTTTCTGTCGGGATGAAATTGCATCGCCAATTTTCGATAAGCTTTTTTAATTGTGTCGGCATCGGTGCCTTTAGTGACACCTAAAATTTCATAATAATCGCGTTTTTGTGACATAGTGACAGAGAATAAGATTTCATTCAGAAAAAGGTCAAGGTGGGAGTCATAATTTTATCATTTTTGAAGTGTAAAAACTGAATTAGCTTTTGAAATGGGCAGAGCTATCACGCTATATTTAGCGGATAAATATGCAGTCAACTACATAAGATTGATTTTACCTATAATATCAACAGTTTACGATATCATACAACATAGTGGTTAAAACACATTGTAATTTTACCACTATGTTGTATGATATAAAGAACAAGGATAAGCTATGATACAAAGAGACGTTTCTAAATCGATCATGGACTCATTAAATAAAAATAAATCTGTGCTACTGATCGGCCCCAGACAAACCGGCAAATCAACACTCATTAAAAATTTAAAACCAGATTTATCATTTAATCTTTCAGATCAAAATATTTTCATCCGCTTTCTAAATAATCCAGACTATCTTCAGCAGCACATTAAGGGACACAAAATTTCGAATGGAATTGTTTTTATCGATGAGGTCCAAAGAATACCATCGTTGCTGAACACGATTCAAAGCATTGTCGACGAGAACAAAAAAATTCGTTTTATATTAACAGGTTCCAGCGCACGAAAACTAAAACGCGGCCACGCTAATTTATTACCGGGCCGTATACATGATTATCGATTAGGCCCTATCACAGCCAAAGAAATGAATTACAAATTTGATATTCAAAAAGCACTTTCTTACGGGTCACTCCCAGAAGTCGTGACAGAAAATGAAACTTTACCTATTAAAAAACTTTTAAAAAGCTATACCCAAGTTTATTTAACAGAAGAAATCAAAGCCGAAGCACTCACAAAAAACCTAGAAGGCTTTACTCGGTTTATTTATAATATCGCTATCGAAAGCACACATTTTTTAGATTTGTCAAAAATCAGCAAAGCGATCGCCGTCCCTAGACAAACGACACAACGTTATTTTGAAATCCTGGAAGACACTTTGATTATTCACCGCTGCGAAGCCTTTGCTAAAAGTGATAAACGTAGACTCATACAGCATCCACGTTTTTTTATTTTCGACAACGGTGTTTTGAATGCACTCATAGCTAATTTCAATCCATCCGCTGATCGAATGGGGCTTCTGTTTGAAAATTTAGTCTTTAATCAAATGAAATGCTCACTTGAAAACGCACAATTGGATTACAGAATATCGTCCTACAGAACAAGTGCCGGGGCTGAAGTTGATTTCATTCTAGAGCTTGAAAACAAAATCATCGCCATCGAAGTCAAATCATCACACTATTCAAAATCAGATTATTCAGCAGGGTTCAAAAGTTTCGAAGATTTTACTTCAAAAAAAGTTCGAAAAATTGTAATTCATAATAAAAATGAAAAATTAAAAAATGAGGACGTCGAAATGATGAGTCTGATTGATTTCTTGAAAGATTTGGGAATATAATTTATTTCTTCAAACTTAAAAGCTTTTCGCGCAGGCGTTTGACGTATTTTTCGTCCTGATTGGTATCGATCATGGTCTGCAAAATTTTTTCAGCATATTCAGTGTTGCCACCTTCTGCAGCCAACCGTCCCGCCATCACATGAATCCAATCGGGAGCTCCATTTTTTGCGGCGTTAAAATACAATTCTGCGGCCTTCACCAGATTTTTTTCTTCAAAATGCGCATGATATGCAGCTGCATACAACAGCGGCCAATCGGTCGGATACTGTTTTACACCCCGATCAAAAACAATCGAAGCCCCTGCATAATCTGAAATAATAATCGTCAACGCTAGCGCACCCATACGGTACATACCGCTTTCAAAAACAGGATCCAGCTCGGTCGCCAAATCCAAATTTTGAAACAGCCACGATTTGCCAATACATTCCGTTTGATTTATTTTTTGTTCACAATAATCTGAATTTTCAAGAACACGCATCCACAAAGCCGAAGCCAAATTTATTTTCAAACCAACTGCGAAATATTTAATTTCTTT
>JAYTMM010000224.1:0-8422 GCA_043728555.1 Pseudobdellovibrionaceae bacterium | reverse complement strand
TTGGAATGTGATGATGCATGTTCAAAAAACTGTTCTGGATCAGAAGCAAATTTTGCTGTCGACTGAAGTTGTTCGATTGGGTGAATGGGATTAGAATCTGTTGTTCCCGAGCGATTATGTCATTTTTTTACCAAGCGACTATGTCATGCGTATAGTTCGGTTTAAGCGGCCAATATTTTAATAGTACTTTCTTCTAGTTTTACTTCTTGTCCGGCATAGAATGCTTTTATTGTGCCATCTAGATAGGTTCTGAGCTCGATCGTCATTTTACGCAAGCTATGGATAAAATTATGTTCGATCACATACTCAGTACCTTGCCAGCTAATTGTCTCGCCTGGACTGACCCTTCGATATTCTTTGATGCAAAATATTTCAGTTAAATTATTTTTTAAGTGTTCAGGTATTGGCTTCCAAGAAGTTCCTGGATCAACAGCAGGCTTTGCGTAACGCAAATTAAAATCTGGAACAAAATTTTTCTTTAGATAAATATTTGCCGACGGAATGCGTGTGATGTTTTCGCATCTAAGCTCCGGAATTAATCGATCTTGAAACGTGTTCCACATTCTCTCAACACGGCCTTTAGCTTGTGGGGAGTGTGCAAATAAAACACGGCAACCCAAAGCTAACATCGCGCGCTCAAGATCTGTAATGTGTTGATAATAATTTGAATGTTTTCTAAAAATTCCATCTTTTCCGTTGCAAGCCGCCTGATCTACATACAAATATTCAGGAACTCCAAATTTTTCGACAGTTGCCTTCATAACTGATAAAACTGCGATGCGATCTTCGGCTGGAAAAAATTCAGCATAACAACACGTTGATGTTGCATCATCAATGTTCGCAATTAAAACGGGTTTAATTCCATTCCCTAGCCAGTCATGATGTGAACCGTCAAGTTGAAGCATCATTCCGGATCTTGGCATACGAGGGCGTGTTTTATGGATTCTAGGTTTCACTCTTTTGTGTCTGCGTTTGACTAAATTTATACTGTGGGCCCAAATCCTAAAAGTTTCATAACTGACACAATAGCCGTGATTATTTTTTAATTTTTCTAGAGCATGTATTAAATTATGATCAAAATATTTTTCCTGATAAATTTTTAAAACTGTAAATTTAAAATCATCTGCAGTTTTGTTTGATGGACGTTTGTTTAAGTTGCCGTGCTTGATTCCGAGAAGTCCTTTCTTTTGAACTTTTTCAATAATACGCATTGTTTGTCGGTAGCTTTTGTTGATTCGAAAGGCGGCATCTTTGCTGCTGATTTCACCGCGCATGACCTGATAAACAACATCTAAATCTTTTTGTTCTTTTATGCTCACATATACTCCTGTCGCCATCCAATGCTCCTCTTAAAGAAAATAAGAGCACTTCTGACTGCTGTTGGTCTAGGAAAGTGACATAATCGCTCGGTAATTTGTAGTGACGGAATCGCTTGGTAATAACACGACGAGTAAACGTCTCAAAATAAGTCACCTGCATAAATTTTTTTCATGGGCGCCTGATCTGTCACGTGTTACCCAAAATGTCCCAGACTGGTCCAGAAATTTCGCTTATAATCGCTATGACAATGATTATCTCTGGCCCGTGCTTTGTATCTGTTATTCTATAGAGGTACTTATGAATCAAAAGCAAATTACACACTTTTTATTTGTTATGATCGCCAGCACATTTTGTTGGGGACGTGTTGATTTGAAAACAACAAAGGTCTTAAGTTTACCCAATGAAATGTCCTCGTCATTAATCACTGAAGACGAAAAAAATAAAATCATACCTTCAACAATTTCAGCTTATGAATCAGCTGTAGATGTTTTATCTAAAATGGCTGATAACACAGTTTCGTTATGGTGGAGCACGACTCCGCTTCGCAATACATCTGTTGGGCAAGTCGCAGACAAAGCAGAAAAAAAATTAAACGTACAGGCGAATTTCGAAGATCAAAACAAAGTACAACACACATTCAATTTCAAAGTTTTAGCCATGCAAGCGTTGGCACGTATTGAATACAAAGGCTGGGTTCACGCAACCTTAAGCTACGACGCACGTGCAGCAAAAACAGAAGCCGAAATTACAGAAAAAATAAACGCCAAACAAGATCTGGTGATCAGTCAATCCATCACAACAGCCGAAAGCAAATCACAAGTCGGCTATCGTTGGAGCTGGTAAAATTAAAATCATAAAAAATTATTATTGATTAATTAATCGTTGTTTTTCGTACAGCGAATTCACTTCGCCGACGGACAAAATTAAATTCCAAAATGCCACATCATCAATGTAACCTGAAAATAAATTTGTTAATCCTGTGCCTGCTCCGATGTATAAAGTCGATCCAGCTGTTGTATTCCATGTTAATGAACCGCAAGTTTGTTTCAATACACCATTTACGTAAATTAATGCCGTTGATCCATTAAACGTTGTGACGATATGACTCCATTGTGCGAACGGAATTACGCTGGCTGCCGTATCGCAAAAACTGGCTGTGCCGCCGTAAACGCGAACAGCTCCCGTATTTAAAATTCGGATTCCATACATGCTGAGAGCACCCGACGTTCCGTAACCCAAAACATCTTGGCTGGCGCCGATGTTTGTTGGATTTACCCATGCGGCCGTTGATCTGTTGGCTGTGCCAGCAATAACAGTCGATGCTGCGACTGAAATCGAATCATCAATTCCATCAAAACCAATTGATTGAGAACGTTCAGAATTTGCGTACGCCATTCCTGTGCCATTAGCGTTTGATGCCGTTGCATTGACTGGCGTTGCTGCACCATTTGTAAAACCCGTGATTGCGGCGCCATTTGCAATTGCTCCGACAGTGCCGTTCATTGTAAATCCACGACGTAAACCTGTCCATTGGGGAACAACATCTTGTTGAATATCTAAGGCTCGGGTTGCAATCGGAAACAAATTAATTCGCGGAATGGCTGTAGACGTTCCTGGGCAAGCACCTGAATTATATCGCAAGTGCATTTCTGCGCCGCCACCGTGTTCGTAAAATTCTGCAAAAATTTCTGTTTTTAAATCAGCTACGAAAACATACGATCCGTTATTTGTTGTTGGCCCGTGATCAGACCAATTATTGATAACCAAAGTATTTCCGATCCAAATACGCACGCCGTCATCAGTGTATGTTTGAATGCAATAGGAACCTGATGTTGGAGCTGTAATTTGCCCTGACCAACGCGCACCGAAATCATCGGCTGTTCCTGCGGGGTTTGCACCTGCGCCCCAAGCAAAATCGACGTTGGCATCCAGTCTGGCTGTGACCAAACTAATGTACGGATCATTTTTTGCGCCAGCAGTGACACCTGAAATATAATATCTGGCGTACAAGCCCGTGCCTTCTTCGACAATGGTAGGTGCCAAAGCATCAACAGTAATTGCAGTTGTGTCTGTATAAACGCCGTAGGTTGCTGTTATGGTTACGGGGCCACCTAGGGCATTACCATAAACGCGTCCCTTGTTTGAAAAATTATTTACGTTTGCGACTGGATTATTATTCGATGCCCAATTGCAAACGCTTGTGAAATCCAAGCTGCCGCCATCCGCTGTTGTTACAAAACATTTAATATCGACTGTGCCGCCAACATTTATATTGCCTGATATGGGCGTCGTAAACATTCCGTTAATTGTCGAAGAATTAAATAAAATATTCGCCGTTGCTGAATACGATCCGTAAGTGGCGACATACGAATAGGTTGGGTATGCGGTGACAGTACCGACCGTGATCAGTCCCAAGCTTGACGTCAATCCTGTCGGAGCAGAGCCTGTTAATAAAGTTAAAACCCAAGTTGATGAGGGTGAAACATTTTGTGATGTGCCGTCGCTGTATCCAGCCAGTGCTAAAAATTGAAAGCTGGAATTTTTAGGAATGATTTGTGTTATAGGTGATATTGAAAAACTTTGCACATTGTAAACCGTTGCAACAAACGATGTCGATGCTTGCAAAATCGGATTTCCCGTATCAGAGACTGTCACATTTATTGTGCTGACGCCAGAAGCTCCTGCTGGAGTGCTGATATTCAAAAAGCAAAACGGGAACGTTCCAACGAACGAAATCGATGCCAACGGCACAGCAGCTGTATTTGAACTGGTTGCAGATAAACTGAGACTTGAGCAATAAAGTGGATACCCACTTTTGTGACCAATTTGAAACGGAATATTCGTCAAATTTCCTTCATAGACTTTTTGATTGGCGATGGCTGTTATGGTCGGGCCACCATTGCCACGCCACATTCCGAACGGAATAAAAACCTGTGCTTGGGCGAAGCTGACTAATAATAGAAACGCAAAAAAATGGAACACTAGATTATTAAATCAGAAGAACTTGTAAGTTCAAATTAAAATTTAGCTTTTCCAATATCAGATCGAAATAATCGATTCTTGAATTGAACGGTCTCATTCAGAAAATACCCTATGTTAAGGGCTTCAGACAAAGTATTTGCGGTCATAACGACATTTAAAACTCGCCCACCGTTTGTCACAAAACAATCATTCGTTTTTTTAACTCCGGCAAATAACAAATGATCTTTTATTTCTGAATTGAAAAATATTGGTGTATTTTTAACAGGCTGATCGGGATAGCCTTCGGCCGCATTTACAATGCAAACCGCATATAAATTATTTTGTTCGATCGGATTTAAAATTCCGTTTGATAAATTTAAAAATAATTCTGCGGTGTCATTTTCAATCAACGGTAAAATGACTTGCGTCTCAGGGTCGCCAAAGCGAGTATTGTATTCAAGTGCATACGGTTGATCACCAACAACCATGATGCCGACAAATAAAATTCCGCGAAATAATAAATTGTCTTTTTCAATTTGAAAAACACTGGGTTTAATAATTTCATCAACAATTTTTTGATAGAGCACATTTGGAATTTTCATCGGGGCTACTGTACCCATGCCACCGGTGTTTGGGCCCAAATCAAAATCCAACAAACGTTTGTGATCTTGTGCTAATGGCAAAGCTTCAAAATTTTTGCCGTTCGTTAAAATCAAAAAACTTAATTCTTTGCCAGGTAAATTTTCTTCCAGCAACGCGGATTCACCAGCCTTGCCGAATTTTTTATGAACGAATAAATCAGCGGCTGCCGATTTTAATTCATCAATGGTTTTGCAAATAAAAACACCTTTGCCAGCGGCCAGACCATCAGCTTTTAAAATATATGGCGGCTTAAAAAGTTGCGCTTTATCAACAGTGTTTTCAACAGTTGTAACAACAAATGATTTTGCGGTCGGAATACGTGCTTGATTCATAAAATTTTTGGCAAATATTTTTGAACCCTCTAATTGTGCGGCTGCTTTTGAAGGGCCTACGCAAAGGATGTTATTTTCTCTTAAGATATCAGACAGGCCATTCACTAAAGGATCTTCGGGGCCAATGAAAACAAAATCAATTTTTTCAGATTTACAAAATGAAACTATTTTTTCAGAATTATTTTGTGGAATATCGACCAAGGTTGCATCGTCCGCCATTCCGTCATTGCCCGGAAGAACATAAATATTCTTTGTCGTTGTACTTTTCTTAAAACTTTTAATCAGTGCATGTTCGCGTCCGCCAGATCCGATAACCAGTATGTTCATAAGATATCCTTGCAGATGTTGTTATTTCTTTTTACGCTATAAAACTATAAAGTTTAACTATAAAATTTAATTTAAAAATACAGGAGTATTTATTATGGAAAAAATTTATTTACTGACGGGCAAACGGACAGCATTTGGTTCATTCGGTGGAAGCCTGAAAGATATTTCAGCCACAGATTTAACAGTGGCTGCTGCAAAAAGCACAATGCAGGCGTCGAACATAAATCCAGATCAAATTGATCACGTGATTATTGGCAATGTGATTCAAAGCGGTGCTGATGCCGCGTATTTAGCACGACACGTGGGATTAAAATCTGATATTCCCGTCGATCGCGGTGCATATATCGTGAATCGTTTGTGTGGATCTGGTTTTGAATCTGTGATCAACGCAGTACAAATGATAAAATCTGGCGATGGTCATGCGATTTTAGCAGGCGGCGTCGAACAGATGTCGCAAATTCCGTATGTCGCGCGCAAAGTGCGTTTCGACGGTTTACGTTTAGGAAATTTCGAACTAGAAGATTACATGACCAGCGCATTAACCGATGCCTACGCGGGAATTCCGATGGCCATAACGGCCGAAAACCTTGGAGAAAAATATCAAATCACACGCGCTGAATGCGATCAGTATTCGATCGAAACACAGCGTCGTTGTAAAAACGCACTTGATCAAAAATTTTTTGAAACAGAAATTTGTGATGTGAAAGTCGTAACTAAAAAAGGTGAAGTGATCATTAACAAAGATGAACATCCAAAACCAGATGCAACATTCGAAAAAATTTCTGCGATGAAAGCTTTATTTAAAAAAGACGGTCTTGTCACTGCTGCAACAGCATCCGGTGTTGTTGACGGTGCGGCGTGTACGATTGTGGCCAGCGAATCGTTCGTTAAAAAACACAATCTAAAGCCGATGGCTGAAATTATTTCGTGGGCAAATGTGGGCTGTGATCCAAAAATTATGGGTATTGGCCCAGCGCCTGCAATTCGCAAAGCATTGGCGAAAGCAAACATGACTTTGGAACAAATGGATTTGATCGAAGTGAACGAAGCATTTGCCGCACAATTTTTATCAGTGGCCAAAGAATTAAAATTAGATTTAGAAAAAACAAATGTGAATGGCGGAGCCATCGCCGTCGGTCATCCTTTGGGCGCATCGGGTACGCGTATTTTAAATCATTTATGTTACGAGATGCAGAGACGTGGTGTTCAGTACGGTCTGGGTTCTGCGTGTATTGGTGGCGGCCAAGGTGTCGCTGTGATTTTGAAGCGAGTTTAATATTTCGCTTCGCTCAACAAAATTTTCGCATGATCAAAATTTTCAGGTGCCACGTAAACACGATCAATCACGCGTGCACCTTCGTATTTACTGAAAATTTGTGTGGCGCTGCCAATTGGTGACGGCGTATCCCATTTATCATATTGATCAATGACATAAATTTGATTTGGATTCTCTGAAATGTCTTGAACAGTCTGGTGGTATTTCGAAAGCCTGACGTTTGAACTGGCCCAGATTGTATCGATACCGTTTTTTTCTAAAAGAAATTTTACATTTTCAGTACGAATTTGTTCTTGGTTATGTAATTCAATCGCCACGCGATACGGTTTTCGAGTTGCGATCCGCTTTGCCCATTGATTTTCAACCGTATCCAGATGTTCGTATAGTTTGTAATCTGTGTATGAAATATATTCGTTTGAATCCGCAGGCAAAAAGAATTTGCAATCCGGCGAAGTTAAATATCTGTTCAGCATTTCTTCGTAAATAATGCTCTTGTGATGAAAATAAACCATCAAGTGCATGTGGTGACGTGAAATTAGAAAGTCATCAAACGCGTACAGCGCTCGGCGATTCAGAGCCAGATAGGCCGTGCTGTTTTTAATGTGCAAGGTCAAGTTTTGAATCAGCCAATCGCGATCAATTTTTCCGTAATTGATTCCGCAGAAGTACGAATCGCGTTCTAAATAATCCATGCGATCGGCGTCTAGTTCAGAGCTGACAATTTGTGATAACAGCGGTCTGAAATTAATGACTCCATCCAGAAAAATAAATTCATCACATTTTAAATCTTTATCAATTAAACATGCGACGTGTTCGGCCGTGATATCGGGGAAGTATTTTTGAATTATTTTCGAGATCTCTGAATCAGTTACGAATTTGATCGTGTAATCTTCGTGATTGGCTTGTCTGTCTTGGGAAATTTTTTGATCGTTATAAAGTTTAATATTTAATTTTTGAAGTTGGGGCATCACAAGTTCTGTTGTGTGGCTTAAGGGCCCATGACCAATGTCGTGCAGAAGCGCTGCTAATTTTACAATTTGTCTGAAGCGATTTTTATTTTGTGATTTTTTAAACGGGAACGCGCGAAAAACGCTATCAAAGACCAGTCCTGCGACGTGGCTGACGCCAATTGAATGTAAAAAACGATTGTGAGTTGCTCCGGGAAAGCTGAATTCGGCAAAACCTAATTGTTTAATTTCACGCAGACGTTGAAACTCGACCGATTCAATGATCGCGACCTCGCCGTCAGTCAAGTTTATCGAACCGTGGATGGGATCTCTGATTTCCATGAGACACAAAATACTAAGGTCCTGAATCAAAGTAAAGCAGTACTTAGGGCCAAATTTGAATCTATTTGAAACAATGCCCTCAAGTTTTCTCAAGATGAGCCGAAAAAGTGTACAAGAGTTTTACGTTTTTTGGGAATTCATGGATGGATTCTCAGAGTGAGAAAAAGAATTTTACGAGTGAGACGTTTAAAAACGAGACACAAAATAAAAATCGGATTCTCAAAGTTTCAAGGAGGAAACAAATGGGCTTAAGAATTAACGCGAATGTGGCTTCG